>JBBRUN010000149.1:0-10838 GCA_038247765.1 Gemmatales bacterium
AGTTGGTATCTGGGAGCGCGACCTTCGCGCTCGTCGTCGCAAACTCACTTCCAAGTGGCCTCGTATATGTCGGGTGAGCCGTCGAGCGGTCTGTCCCGGAAGTCGATTTCGGTGGACTTGCCTTCGGAGCCGAAAAGCGTGAAAGCATCGAGCAGCCGCGCTCCGTCCTTCCCGGCGACCAGCTCGTGCAAGTTGTCCCGGGTCCGGCTCAGGGTCGAATACCGGCCTTCGGAAAGAATGCAGCCGGCCGTTTCGCGGATCTTGAACGGCTTACGCGTCCTGAGCGCTTCGGCGGGATCGGCGTATCCGAAATTCCTCACCCGAACCTGCCCATCGATGCCGAATAGAACACCGTTGAAATCCCGGTGATCGTGGAGCGCAAGCTTGGCGCCGGGTTCCATCCGAAATTGGGTCACCACGACAGGAGTAGCCCGTTGCATCCAATCCACGGCGAGGCCTTTCGACCACCTCCGGCCCCAAGCTTCGGAAGGGCGATCCAATCGGGCGAGGAGCGACGCGAGTTGCACCAGATAAGCGTCCTCATCCGCGCGGTCGGCGCAGATCATTCGCCGGGCGAGCGGGCGGATGATTCGGAGGACTTCCTCGATGCGAAGGGAACCGGCCTGCGGGTCGAGGCGCCCGCCGACGGTGTCAGATTTCAACGGATTGTCCATTTTGGCTCCGACGGCGACTTTCAGGAGGTCCCCACCGGCTACGGCGGGCAAGCCGAGCCACGCGACCCCGGCCAACAGGAAGCGTCGGCGTTCCACGAGCACCCCCGAGGTGACTTCGCCACCGACCGGTGTGTCCGGTAGAAGCGATCCGGGTAGCTCGCCCGACCGCCATTCACCCCATTCCGGGAACCGACGCATGGCATCCTCCTCGCGGTTCGAACGCACGTGGTTTAGGAGCGTCGTTTTGCCGGCGCCCATAACACCCGAGAGCCCGGTGATGGGGAGTCGTTTTTCCTCAGTCATGAAATCACACGGTTGGAAGGTTTTGACTTCGCGGGCAATCGAGACGGGCGGATTTTGGCGATCAATCGTCGCCACGGATTGTGCGAAGCCGTTTCCGCAAAGTCGATCCGGCGAAATTTCTTCGCGGCCCGCTCCCATTCGACGGCCATCGATCCAGCGGGTACCGCGGCCGCCGCGTTCCGGCATATCAAACAGCTTTCGCGGTATGCGATCCCGAAACTCTCCGCGATCCAGTGTTCGTATTTCGCGAACCAGCCGATCAGCCCCGGCAAGAGTGCCCGCACCTTGGCGTCATCATCGGATGTGCTCGGGGCGACCAACCGCCCCAGCGCCTTCGGCTCGTGAATTCCCAGACCGGATTCCAGCGGTGTCAACCGCGGAGCGAAATCGTATCGGCGCAAGAAAATCCCCCCAAGACCCGGCTCGGAATACATCGCCCCGAAACCCCAGAGGAACGCGCTTCCGCCCGGCTCCACGGCGGCGGTGTAGACGCTGCTGCCGCAATCCGGATCGGGCGGGTGGTACACGCACATCCCCAAGTCGAGCAGGATGTTCCCTTCGGCCCGTTTGATGTCCCGGCCGAAGCACCAGAGTTGCTGGTCGAATAGCGCGGCCGTCCATTTCCGGAAACCGAGCCGCGAGCGCGAAGCGATCATGCCAGTACCTCCGCGGTTGCGAATCGCTCGAAGCGGTGGGCCTCAAACCGCGCCGGCAAAGCTTGCACTTCACCGGCTGAGTGGCAGAGCCGCGCCCACTCGATCAGCTCGTCGTAGGCCGCATCCCCGGCCAACCCACCCAACCATGTGCTGCCGGTCGCCGTCAGGACGAGCGTCACGTTGGTCAAGTCGCACGGGCCTAAGCATTCGGAGATCGTCAACTGCACCGAAGCGTTGAGCCGTTCGGTGCGCCAGACCTCTTTCAACAGTTTGACCGGCAGTTCCGGTTTGCCGCGATCCGTACGGCCGCAGCAACACCCTTCGCAGAAGATCAACTGGGCGAGCGTGGCACGTTTTGTGGCCATGGCGATCGTCATTTCGAGCTCTCCGCGGCGCGAGCCGACATCACGACCATCCGCCGGGACAAGATGTGGGCGAACCTGCGGTAGGCAATTCCGTAAAGCCATTCGCCGAGCAGGACGACAATCAGCGACAGGCCGACCGTCGGGAAGGCGACTGCCAAGATTAAAATCAGCATGACGGCGGGTTTCGGAATGCGGGCCTCTTCGGGGCGACGCGGGAAGCCTGTCCGGCCCCGGCCCCGCCGGATCAGCCACATCCAAACTCCGCTTGTGGCTAGACCGGACAGCGCGAAGCAGGCGAGGAGCGCTAGGATTTTCGTCGGCGTCCCGGCAACGGAACCGGTGTGGACGGGGAAGACCCAAAGCCGAGCTTGTTCGGCAAGTGAGAGATTCTCGGCGCGTATGTCACGCATATCCCCGGTCGCCGGATCGACTTGGAGGGTGCCGAGCCGGGTTCCCGAGCCGGCACTGCGGATGGTGACCGATGGGGCCTCGCCCGGTTTCGAGGGCAGCGCGACGGTGTAGTCGCATCCCGGCCAGCGCCGAATGGCCTCGTCGAGAACCGAATCGACCGGAACCGGATTCGCCGTTCCCGACGCCGCGCGAACCCGCATCGACGGCGGGAAATTCCCCGCGTTGCCGCTGATAGCGTTGAATGATTCCAGCCAAACCACTGAGAAGAACAGCCCCGTCACCGCGAGGAGGGCGATCGCCGGCAGGACGATGACTCCGGTCAACGAGTGCAGATCGCGCAGCGCCGTATACCGATTCGCCCGTAAACGCGGCAGCCATTGGATCCGGAGCTTCGCCCACCAAAGGTAGAGACCACTCGCGAGCAGTACCACCGTCCAAGATGTCGTGAGTTCCGTGACGATGCGGCCGGGGATACCGGCGAACAGCGACCTGTGCAGCTTCAGCACGCCGGCGAAAAAAGGTGACCGCGCAGGTCCCCCACCGAGAATTTCTTCCGTATACGGATCGACATAGACGACGTAGGGCACGGCGGGGTCGGCCCCGGCGGGTGGGGGTAGGATGGCGACGACCGTACTCCGACCGGCGCCGGCGCGGACCACCGCACTCACCGGTTTCGATTCCGGATATCCCGCCTTGACCGCCACGAGTTGCTCGGAGAGCGGCTTGCGCTCACCTCTTGAATTCACGAAGACGAGTTCCGAATTCCGCTCGTCCTCGATCTCGTCGCGGAACGTGTAAAGCCCGCCTGTCGCCGACAGCACGAGCAGCACGGGACACGCGATCAAACCGGCCCAGAAGTGCCAGCGCCAAACCAACCGGAAGAAGTTGTCGATGCGACTTCGTGGAGCGGTCAAGGGACACCCGAGTCCAAGTAAGAATCGTACAGAATTACTAAGTTATACCGAGTATGACTTAGTGCAATAGCGCATTTTCTTTTTCTTCTCGAATGTCTGTTGCGTCGATTAGGCCCGTCGGAAACGGCGGACGTATGAGGTGATTCGACCGATCGCGGCCGTGGCCAAAAACAGAGCGGTCGAGCACAGAACGATCGCACCACCCGAGGGGACGCCGCGGATCTCGCACGTCAGCGCCAGTCCACTCACGGATGCGACGACGGACAGTAGCGCGGCCAAGGCCATCGACTGGGGGAGGCGCTTCGTGATGAGTCCCGCGGTCGCGGCGGGGGTCACGAGCAGCGCGGTCGTCAGGATCAGACCGATGACTTGGATCGACGTGACCACGGTGAGTGCCAGCAGGATAAGTAGCACAAGCCGTAGGCGATCCGGGTTCAACCCGATGGCCGCCGCGTGAGTTGGATCGAACGATGTCAGTTCGAGTTCTTTGTGCAGCAACAATAGTACGACTGCGACGCCCGCCGCGACGGCACCGATCAGTGCCAAATCGCCTGGGGTCACTGAGAGGATGTTGCCGAAGAGCACGTCATTGAGGTTGCGCGTCGTTTTGGAGAGCGAGAGGATCGTAACCCCGAGCGCGAACATGCCGGTGAAGGCGATACCGATGGCGGTGTCTTCGCGCACACGCTGTCGGCGGGAGAGCGCGGCGATCAGAAGTGCGGTCAGCACGCCGGCGACCGTCGCCCCGATCGAGAGGCTGACCCCGCCGAGATACGCCACCGCGACACCGGGCAAAGTGGTGTGGGCGAGGGCATCGCTGATGAAAGCCATCCGCCGGTGGACGACGTAAACGCCGAGGAGAGCGCACGCCAAGCCGACAAGGATGGCGGCGGCGAGCGCCGTTTGCATGAACGGTTCAAGAAGCAGGCTCACGCGGGCGCACCCTCCGGTTCGCACACGCCGCCGCGCATGCGGATGACGAGGTCGAACTCTTCTTCGGGTCGGTCGAAATCGTGCGTGGCGATCAAGAGCGTCTTTTTGGAGTTCCTTAGCTCGGCGAATAGCGTCCGCAAGTCAGCCCGCGTCTCGACATCCAAGTTGTTGAACGGTTCGTCGAGCAGCAAGAGGTCGGCCCCTTGGGCGAGCGCGCGGGCCAAGAGTACGCGCTGTTGCTGGCCGCCAGAAAGTTCAGAAATTTGACGGTGCGCCAACGCAGTGAGGCCGAGGCGTTCGAGCACGCGTTGGACGATGGCGAAGTCGCTCCGGCGCGGCCAACGGAACCAGCCGAGGTGGACGAAGCGCCCGCCGAGAACCATGCGCTCGACGGAGACGGGGAACCGCCAATCGATCTCGCCGCGCTGCGGGAGGTAGGCCGTGCGGTGGTGGCACCCGCCCGGTGAGAGGCCGTAGACTTCGACCTTCCCCGATGACACCGGCAGCAGCCCGGCGACCGCTTTGAGGATTGTGCTCTTTCCGGCGCCGTTCGGACCGACGAGGGCGGCAAGTGTGCCCTCCGGGATTTCGAGCGATACCCCACGGACCGCCGGTGCGCTCGAACCGGGATACCGGGCCGAAACTTCCCTCAAGCGCAGAGCTTGGACGAAGAGGTGCGGATGAACATGGCGGCGACCGCCGTAGGGCAAGATGGGATCGGGGTGGGTGTGGAAGGCGGTCACGGCCGGAGGGCCGCCACGATGGTGGTCACGTTGTGGCGCATCATCCCGTCATAGGTTTCGCCCGGCGAACCGGCGGAGCCGAGGGCGTCCGTGTAGAGCGGCGTTGCTACGGTGACTCCGGCTGCTTGAGCCAACCGATTCACGAGCTTGTCGTTGTGGGACGCTTCGCAAAAGATGGCCTTCACCTTTTCGCGCTTCACTTTATCAACGAGTTCCGCGAAGTCCTTGGCCGACGGGTCGGCGGTTTCAGTGCTGAACGACGGGAGCACGCTCCCCTCCACCGTGAAGCCATAGCGCTTCGCGAAGTAGCCGAACGTATCATGGCTCGTCACCAGTTTGCGGCTCGTCGGAGGCAATTCCGCCACCGTTTTTAGAATCCACGCGTCGAGATCCTTCAGCTTCGCGAGGTACTTCTCGGCATTGGCCCGGTAGTAGTCCGAATTCGCGGGATCGGCTTCGCAGAGGCCGTCGCGCACACGGCCGACCATGTGGATCGCATTGTTCACCTCGTGCCAAACGTGCGGATCGACTTCGTGAATGTGCCCCGGCTCCAGATCGGTGTTTTTGTGGTCGGGGTCGCCTTCCATCAGCTTCATCCCTGCGCTCGTCGAGACTCGGTTCGCTTTGGAGCGCGATGCTTCATACGCCTTGTTGAACCAGTCGGACTCGAACTTGGCGCCGTTCTCGAAGACGACGCCGGCGCGACCGATGGCCGCGACATCCTGCGGCGTCGGGTTGAAGACGTGGGCGTCGCCGTCCGGCCCGACGAGGGTGGTGATTTCGACTTTGTCGCCGCCGACCTGTTTGGTGAAATCGGTCAGCACGCTGAAGGTCACCACGACGTTGAGCTTGCCCGAGTCGCCGGGTTTCGGCGAGTCGCTGCACCCGACGATGGCGAGCAAGGGAATGAGCAGGGCGTGTCGTCGCATAGCGGGGAACTCCGGATTCAGCGGTGTCGCATCCGATCGAAGAGCGGGCGGCGCGGTTGGCAAATCGTGGTGCAAATCCGCACTGGTTCGGGGCAGGCCGGCGGCGAAATCCAATACTGCAGTATCGCGATGGCCCCCGGTTTGCCTTCGCCGATGCAGCAGATCCGCCATCCGAGGTAACGCTCGAAGATGGGGAGCACTTTGTCCTTGAGCACCCGATCCTCCTCTCGCGCGAAGTGTCCTTTGGGTACCGCGTAAACGAATCGCCCCGTATCGGAAGCGAAGGTCGGCAGCGGTACGAAATCGCGTTCGACGAATTTCCCGGTCTCGTCTTGCTTCTCCCCGGCCGCGACGAAGAAATTCACGGCGTAGTCGGGGTAGCCGAAGACCAAGCCGAACGCGCGCCAGCGGGCGGAACGCGCAGCGCGGTCGATCTTCTCCATCACCTGCTGCGGCGATGACAACGGGGTGACACCGATCGGCTCGAACGCGTCCTTTCGCCGTTCGATCAGTTCTTTCAACTTCGGCTTATGCGCGATGAACGCAGAGGCTGTACGCTGGCCGTTGAAAGTCGAGGCGAACACGTAGACCCCGGCTTCGAGATCCGGCCCCAGCGGCAGCGCGGCCAAGGTGCGGCGAACCTCGGCCACTTCGTCCGAAGTCTGTTGAGTCGCGGGAAAACGCGTCTGCCAGAAACCATCGCTGACCGGCTTCAATCCGCCGGAGACGGTGTACAACGCTTCGCCGTCGAGGATCCGCAGCGCCAGCGATTCGCCACTGGGCGATTCGGCAGCGCTCACGGTCGTCCCGAGCGCGAATGTCAGGATTGCCAAAAGCGAGCGCATCGGTGACCTCAGGAAACGGCGAGGACGTTCACGGCGCCCGATTCGAAACCGACAGCGAGCAACTTGTCGTTGGGGGACCACGCCACTGCGGTCGCTTCGCCCCCGTCGCCATCGAACGCTCCGAGCAGAGGCTGTTTCTTGTTCTTCGGCTGCCAGACGCAAACCCGTCCGTCGGCCCCTCCCGAGGCGAGCAGCGCTCCCCGGTGTTGGAACTGCAAGGCCGTTAGCGGCTTGCCGGCCCCGTGGCCCTCCAGCATCTGTGGCGTGGAGCCGGCCGGCCCGCTGCTACCGCAGTCCCAAAGGCAAACGGCACGCCCGCCGCCCGTGGCCAAATAGCGGCTCGTGCTATCCCAGCTCAGTTCGCGTATCTTCCTCGGGTAGCCCGACATCTGGAGGTCTTCGGCAGTTTCGGCGTACCAGAAGTGCACGGTCGAATCCTGATTGCCGTGAGCCAGCATCGCACCGTTCGGCGACCATGCCATGCGGAGAGGCGAGCCTTTCCAGGCGTAAAGCTTGAATGTGGGCGCCGCACCTTCGCGGAGCGTCCAGAGCATCGCTCCCCCGTAACACAGGACCGCGAGCGAATCGGTGCCCGGTCGCCAAGCCAAGTCGGAGACGGTGCTCGGGTGATCGGGCCACTGGGCGAGCCGGATGCCATCGGAGTTCCAGAGGTGAACCGTCCGGCCGGACGACGCGGCGAGCTTGGTACCATTCGAATGCCACGCGAGGTGCTCGATCCACCGTCCATCCGATTCGAGCGCGATCATCTGACGCCCCGCGCTATCCCACATATTCACGCGGCCGTCTTTCCCCGCCGTCGCCAAGATCGGCGCGGTCGGCGACCATGCGAGTGCGAGCGTGCCGCCGGCGTGCCCCGTAAGGATGCGATCGCCGGTGCCCGCGTGAGCGTCGAAGATCGCCGTCGGCCCGGTGCTTGCAGACGTGGCGAGAAAGTGCCCGTCGGCGCTCCAGCCAAGTGCGATGGCGTGATCGTGGACAGCGCCGGCCCAGACCGACTTCAGCCGACTCTCTTTCTTCGCGGTCAATCCGAACATGCTCGAAGCTCCTGCATTCACACAGTCCGGGCCGTCACACTAGGCACTTCTTGAACGCCTCTGTCAACTCCTCGCGGTCGAGATTGCGGCCGATGAAGATGAGCTTATTAGAGCGTGCCTCACCCTTCTTCCAGAGCCGGTCGGGCTTGCCGTCGAAGAGCATGTGGACGCCCTGGAAGACGAATCGCTTGTCGTCGCCGGCGATACTGAGCACGCCCTTCATTCGGAAGATGTCGGCGCCTTTGTCTTGCAGGAGGCGGCTCAGCCATTTGTTGAGCTTCTTGTCGCTGAGGTCTCCGGGCAGGGTGATCCCCACCGACGAGACTTCCGAGTCGTGCTCGTGATCGGGCTTGTACTCGTGGGTCGCGGTCGCTTCCAACGCTCCGGATGAGCTTCGGAGGACCGCGGAGAATTCGTCTGGATGATGCTCCGTGAAGACGGCGTATAAGCCGTCTTGGGCGATGGTGATAGGGAAGAGTTTCTCGCCGTCGCCGGGGAGTTGGAGCGCCGTCAAGCGCTGGCCGATGGGGATCTCTGCGCCGGGTTCGATTTCTCCCGCCTCCTCGCTGAATGCGAGCGTGGCTTGAAGTTCCACAGCCTTACGTCCCGCTTCGTCGCCGCTCGGCGCCGGCAAGACGCAGATGCCCATGAACGGGTCGGGGCCGTCGTTCATCGCAAAATGGTAAGTGCCGGCCTTGAGTTCGTAGATGCCGCTCCACTCGAAGGGGTATTCCGGTTCGAGGAACTTGGGGTCGGTGACCATTGCGCGGTCGAGATCGAAGCCGCCGACGTTGAGGATCTTGTCCATCGCGATGACGCTGTCCCGCGTGCGGTGGATGACGGCGGCCGCATTCATCCCGGTGATTTTCCGTTCGAGTGCGTCGAGTTCGGCCGGCGTCACGAGGTCGGTCTTGTTGAGCAGAATTACGTCGGCGAAGGCGATCTGTTCCTGCACCTCGTTCGTGTCCCAATGCTGGTGCACGTGCTTGGCATCGACGAGGGTGACGAGCCCATCGAGCTGCGTCTTCGCCTTGATTTCGTCGTCCACGAAGAAGGTCTGCGCCACCGGGCCGGGGTCGGCCATGCCCGTCGTCTCGACGAGGATGTAGTCGAACTTGTCGCGCCGCTTCATGAGGTTGCCGAGGATGCGGATGAGGTCGCCGCGCACGGTGCAGCAGATGCAGCCGTTATTCATCTCGAAGATTTCTTCTTCGGCGTTGATGACGAGGTCCTGATCGACGCCCACTTCGCCGAATTCGTTTTCGATGACGGCGATCCGTTTGCCGTGGTTGGCCGTGAGGATGTGGTTCAGTAGGGTCGTTTTCCCCGAACCGAGGAAGCCTGTGAGAACCGTCACAGGAACGCGGGCTTGGACTGTGCTCGCCATAGGAAGGCTCCGGGTTTATTGGTGGGCTTGATTCAGGAGTGCTGCGACAGCGGCAGAGATGTCGGCACGATCCACTTCCGACACGGGCTTGAAGATCTTGATTTTCCGGTTGTTGCCGACTTCGAGGATGCCGACGACGGTCTCCACATCCGGGCAATCCGGCTCCGCACAGCGAAGTTCGGCCACCGTGGTCGTCGCATCATCATCGAGGGCCAAAAGTTCATGAGTCCACGCTTTGATCCGAGTGATCGCGCTCCTGTCGAGCTTCGGTTTATCGTCAAAGAGGTTGATCACTTCAGTCTCGAATACGGCCTCACCGCCAGTATCATTAGGTTATACCATGTTGTCATTATGACAACATGTGTCCGGCACTTTTGTTGATTTTCGCTGAATGATGGCCAAAATCCGCTCGAACAACTTTTGCCACTGCCACGTATCGTGATACAGTGACCACCTTGGTATCACGAACTATTACTGCGTAATTGGCGGATACCGATGCTCTCGTTTCGCCGAGTCTCGCAATCGTTTCGCCACTTGGCCACCTACGACGTCTCGCCCGAGTTCAGCAAGAAAGTCCGCCGTGTGGTGCTGTCGCCGCTCGGCGTGCTCGCCCTGGCGACCGCGATGGCGATCCTCTGTGGATTGGCGCTCCACCCGCGCGTCTTCGCGCTCGCGGGCGGATTGGGCGCCGTCGCTGCGGCGGGGGTCTGCTGGCCTTGGCTCACGGTGCGCGGAGTTCGGGCGACGTTACGCTACGACCGACCGCGCACTTCCGAAGGCGCCGAAGTCGGCGTGACGGCGGCGGTGTCGAATCCTCTGCCATGGCCGGCGTGGGGTCTTTCGGTTCTGGAAGGTGAGACCGCGGTGCGACTCCCTGCGATTGCCGGCCGAACGCGCAGCTCCGTGCGCTGGCCGTTCATGCCGGCGTTGCGAGGCGAGTACCCATCGGAAGCCCCGACCGTCGCGACCGGTTTTCCCTTCGGTCTCTGGGATGCGAAGCGAAGGGTCGCCGTCGAAGGCAAGCTCATCGTGTGGCCGAGGACCTTCCCGGTCGGTCCGGTGCCGAGTCTCGCTGGTGACGAAGTCGTCGAAGGGAATGTCGCCCGGAATAAGATCGGCAGCACCGGCGACGTACTCGGCGTGCGGCCCTATCGCCGGGGGGATTCCCCGCGGCGCATTCATTGGGCGCAATCGGCGCGGCACGACCGACTCATCGTCTGCGAACTGCAATCGACGTCCCGCCCCATCGCAATGATCGTGCTCGATACGGCGGAGGGCATCCACACCGATGGCCCGGACGGGACACGGGAGTGGGCCATCCGGGCCGCGGCCAGCATGGCGAGGGGCTGGATCGAAGCGGGGGCCGAAGTCGGCGTCGCCTTCGGTGACACCGTGCTGTCACCGCGAGCGGGCGCCGAACATGTCACCCGGATCCTCGATGCTCTCGCCGGGCTTCGCGGTGAAACCAGAGCGCTCGCCGATGTGCTTTCCAACCCGGCAGTGCGTGCCGTCCGTATGGCGGTGCGGGTGATCGTTACCACGGACGCCGGGTACGCTCACGCTCCCAAGCGGGCGATCTTCAACGATGCGCGCTGGGTCGTCCTCCAGCGCTCCGGCTTTGGC
>JBBRUN010000150.1:0-10753 GCA_038247765.1 Gemmatales bacterium
CCGCCCGGCAATTCGAGGTTTTGCTCCGCGAGGGCTTTGCGGACATCGAGAACCGAAAGCTGGCGGGCGCGGAGTTTGTCCGGGTCGACGGTGATGTTGATGGCCCGCTGCTGCCCGCCGACGAGGATGACCGCGCCGACGCCGTAGACGTTGCCTTCGATGTCTTCTTTGATGAGCTTCTTGGCGATCTCGGTGATCTCGCGCAGGCTGCGCTTCCCGGAGATGGCGATGGTGACCACCGGCGTGGCGTCGATGTTGAACTTCTCGACCTTCGGGTAGTCCGTCCCGGCCGGGAGCTGGCTTTGGATCAGGGTCATTTTGTCGCGGATTTCTTGGGCCGCGACGTCGCCGTTCTTTTCGAGCTTGAACCCCACGACGATCTGCGACAGGCCTTCCTTCGTGGTGCTGCGGAGCTCGTCGATCCCGGAAACGGTGTTCACCGCCTCCTCCACGGGCTTCGTCACGTCCGATTCCATATTGTCGACGCTCGCGCCTTTGAGCGTTGTCGTGACGACGACGACGGGCACATCGACGTTGGGGAACAGCTCGACGCCGAGGCGGGAATACGACGCCACGCCCAGCACCACCGGCGCGAGGATGAACATGATTGTGAAGACCGGACGGCGGATGCAGATGTCCCAAATCATAGAAGTCCTCGGGTCGCCTCGGGCGAGCCGACCCTGTGAAGGGTCGGGTGATTTCCGAATCTCAATCGCGCTTTGCCAATCCACCCGACCGTTGACACGGTCGGCTCGCCTACTTCACCTTCACCGCACTGCCGTCGACCACTTGGCTGAAGCCGCTCGTCAGCACCGGTGCCCCGGTAGGGAACTGGCCCGACACCTCGATCCAATCTTTCTCGCGGATGCCCACTTCCACCGGCACCGCCACGGCTTTGTCGCCGACGCGAACGAAGACTTTGTTGACGCCGGCGAACGATACGAGAGCGTGCGGCGGCACCGTGACCAACTGGCTCGCATCGCCGAGAATCGTGACTTGGGCGAAGCCGCCCGGTTTGAGCTTGCCCGCGAGGTTGGGCACTTCGACCTCGACTTGGAATGTGCGGTTGAGCGGATCGATGGTCGGGTTGACGCGGGCCACGCGGGCGGCGAACGGCTTGTCGCCGTAGGCGTCGACGCGGACTTCGACCGGTTGGCCGACCCGCACTTCCGAGGCGTGCCGCTCGGGTACCGTCACGCGCAGCTTCAGCAAGTACGGCATCACGAGGCGGTAGACGTTCGTGATGGGCAGGCTCTGCACGCGCTCGCCGGCGGAGACCATGCGCTGGGCAACACTGTACCGCAGCGGCGGGGCGCCCGGGCCCATCAGCGCGGCCCACGCCGACCAACCCTCCGGCTCCGGGACGCGCAACTCGCCATCGGCCAGGCGCTGCTCGGCGATGGCGAGGGCGACTTGCCGCTGCTTGGCCCGGGCGAATGCGGCGTTCGTACTCGCGATGGTGTCGCTATACTTGGATTTGGCCACGTCGAATTCGAGTTGGATTTGCAGGAATTCGAAGTCCGAAACCGACTTCGATTCCTTCAACTTTACGTACGGCTCGTAGGTTTTCTTCGCCTTCTCGAAGTTCGCCTTGGCGATGACGACCGCGTCGTTGGCGTTCACGTCGAAGGTGTCGAACGTCGCCGTCGTCAGGCTCAGCGCCCGCATCTCGGAGTTCAGCGCGGCTTGGGCTTCCGCGACGGCGAACTTCAAATCGACTGTGTCGACTTCCAACAAGACTGCGCCGGGGATCGCCATGTCGCCGAGGTCGTAGTGGACGGCTTTAATGCGCCCGTCGACCTTCAGCGCTAGCGACACGTCCTCGGTGCCGTTGAGCGTGCCGGTGCCGAGGACGCGCTGTTGATACGAACGCACCTCGATCGGCGCCACCGTAATCGGGATCGCCGGGATTTCTTTCGGGGCCGTATCCGCGACGGGCTTCGGCTGGCAGCCGGCCAGCAGCATCAAAGGCAGCAGTATCCTTAGCCAGCGCATCATCGGGGTACCTTTTTTCTGGTGTGGCGTTTTCGCTCGGCGTCGCTGAGGATCCCGAGGCCGATGACATCGAACACGTCCGCGGCTTGCGTTTCGACATCGACGGGCCGGCCGGACAAGAGGTTCGTCAGAATCGTGCCGTAGAGCAGGTCGGCGATCACGGCCATCAGGCGCTCTTGGGGGATCGGTCGGAGAATCCCGGCTTCGTTCATCCGCCGGAAGAAGTCGTCGTGCTTCGCGCACTCTTTGTCATCCTTGTTGCTGAAATAGAGCGGCCGATGGTGGTGCGGGAACGCGGCCCGCTCTTGGATGAACAGCTCGGCCATCTCGGGCCGGTCGTGGAAGAACTGGAGGTAGGCCCGAATCGCTTGATGGAGTTGTACCAGGGGCGATTCACCGGATGCGAAAACGGCATCCATGATCGCAGTCAGGTCGGCGAGGCCCCGTTCCACCGCCGCCAGAAACAATTTCTCTTTGGTTTCGAAGTAGCTGTAGATGGTGCCGTGGCTGAGTTTCAGTCGCTCGGCGATCGTCTGGATCTGCGTGTTGGCGAAGCCCAACTCGGCGAAGAGTTCCGCGGCCACCGTCAAAATCTCCGCCTCGCGGCGACTCCTGAGGTCGGGGTCTTTCGGCCGGCCCGGTTTGCGTGCAACATCGGTCATGGAACCCGAACCGCATCGGAGCGACTTAATTAACTGACGCGTCAATCAATTAATTATAGCCGGGGAGGCAGGGGTGCGACAAGGGGAATATGGTGCTCAATCGTCGCCGAAAAGATTCGGTTGTTTGGATTGGGAAACGCCAGACTTCGGGGGCCAGAACACGCCGAGGACAAGCCACGTGTTGTACGGGAAGAATGTCCCCATGAAAAAGCGCGTGTCCTTTTTCGGCCCGCACAGTTCGGTGAAGAATTTCTGTTTCACGCTCTCGGCGGCGGCCGCATCCGAGCCCAGTCGAGTAGCTTCTTTGAGAAATAGCACCCCGAGTTCCCAGTCTTCGCACAACGCGGAATGGGGCTTGATGTCGTCATCGCACTCGAAAATGTAATGGAACGAATACGGGATCTTGCGGAGCGGCTTTTGCCGCGGCCCGAATAGCGTCAACTGTTGGAAAAGTTTGTTCCATTCGGGTTTCCAATTCGGGTTCGCCGGTCGAATTTCGAGGTCGTGGATTTTTGTCGGGCGGACAATTCCCAAGGATGTTTTGTCCGACTCGTGCAGTGCCGTGAGTTGTTTGTGCGTGTGGTGCGGCATCGGATCGAAGATCGCTCTCCGGGCGGCCCAAGCGTTCGCAGTTGGAAGTGGTTCCCCGACCACGGTGATGGAGTCGAGGTCGGGACGACGGCTTTCTTTACGGGAGTCATTGCCCTCGCCGTGCGGCCACAGATCGACTTCGATCCATTGGTACTTGCGGAACCGCTGGTGTGCGGAGCGGTAACGGTAATCGATCGGGTACAATCGAACCCATTCCCCGGCTTCGGTGATTCCCGCCGTGCAGATCAATTCTTGGTACTTGGGCGATGGATGGGGATAAGTCATGACCGCGACCAGAACGCGAGTCCGCGTCGGACCGGTGTTAGCGTGCCGATTCATCGTTCGTTCGCCAAATGAACGAGTGGAAGACCGGTACGCTTTGAAACTTCGATACCGAGAATGCTCCGGTGACAGCGGCAGGCTTCCGCTTCCCTGCAAACCAACACGCTGGCTTTCGCGGCCATCAATTCGCCCACGCGATCGACCGCTTCCGTCTGATCGATCAACGTGACCCGTCGGTATTCGCCGAACAGCTTTCCGTACGCGTCCGGGCTGCCAAGGCCCTGTCGATCCGAGGACACAATTCCGAGTTCCGGCATATGCAAGTATTCGATCCCGAGCAAACCGCAAAGGCGGCTCAGGGTCGATTTGTGAAAGCCGTACCTGCGCGCCACCGGGTTGTTGCGGACATCCAGCAAGCGCCGGATACCGGATTGGACGAGGAGATCCAAAAATCCATCGATCTGTAGGCCCTCATATCCAGCGGTGTAAACGGCCGGATCGGCAATCGCCCGCTCGGCGAGTTTCTCCCGCTTGCTATTCACCGTGTACGCTGGATAAGTGCGATAGACGTAATCGATCAGCACGCTGGTGTTCAGATTCTGGAATCGCCCAACGATGATCCGGATGTCATTTTTCACTTGGGATGCGAGTTCGATGGCAGGTCCCGAGTTTCGCCGTGTCCATGTTTTGTCACCTGCTTCTACAAGGCCTTCATCGGCGAATGCTTCGATATCTCTCTGGAGCGAAAACGAGTAGGGCCCGAAATGATACGGCAAGAACTCGTAAAACGATGCGCCGCCGCGAGACGGCGTCTCGCGGGAAACCACGAATGCCCATTTCACCAGTTCCAACTTGGAAACCGGACGACCCGCAACAGCCAACATCTCGAGGATCAATTTTTGCCGATTGAGCAATGAAATCCCTGCACTGGCTTGTCGTGGTTGAGTTTTCCCAATTGTCACGGGATTGAATGGGGGCGTCAACGCCAGAAGGTCTCTTCTACCTACAATACTTTCACTGTCGATGCCTCACCCTGCGAGCCGCTGATGCCCCTCGATTGGTCCCCGCTGGTCGATTTGATCCGGCGGCACGACGACTTCCTCCTGATGACCCACATCCGCCCTGACGCCGACGGACTCGGTTCGCAAATGGCCCTGGCCGATGCGCTGGGGCACATCGGCAAAAAAGCCCGCGTCGTCATCGCCAGCCCGCTGCCGCCGCGGTACGAGTTCCTCGATCCGAAGCGCGAGATCATCGTCAACTTCGAGCCGCCGGGGGAAGCCTTCGCCGATTGCCAAGCGATATTGGTCATGGACACCGGCACGTGGAATCAGCTCGGCGATTTCGGCGACTTTATGAAAGCGTCGAAGCTGCCGAAGGCCGTGATCGACCACCACCGGACGCAGGACGACCTCGGCGCGATGCGGTTCGTCGATACCACGGCGGAGGCGACGGGGCGGATGTCGTACGAGATCATCCGGGCGCTCGGGGCGCCGATCTCACCGACGGCGGCGAACCACCTTTTCATGGCGCTCGCGCTCGACACCGGCTGGTTCCGCCATCCGAATACCACCGCGGAAAGCTTCAAACTGGCCGAGGAACTCGTCCGGCTCGGGGCCGATCCGCCGCCGCTATTCGAGCAGCTTTTCGAATGCGCCCCCGTCGAACGCCTGCGGCTAGTGGGTGTGGCGCTCGAGCGCTTGCAGACGCGGGCCAACGGGTTGATCGCCTTCACCGAAGTCTTTTTGCAGGACTACACCGACACCGGCGCCGTGCCGGGCGATACCGAAGACTTGATCAACTACCCGCGCAGCATCGACGGCGTCGAGGTCGCGCTCATGTTCATCGAGCAGCCGGAAGGCGGCACGAAGATCAGCTTCCGGGCGCGGTCCCGCGTCGATGTGTCGAAAGTCGCCGAGGCGTTCGGCGGCGGCGGGCACAAACTCGCGTCGGGCGCGCGATCCGACCTCGACTTACCGACTGTAAAAGAGCAAGTCCTGAAAGCGGTGGAATCGGCGTTGAATCTTCCCGAATCTCGCCGGTTGTGATAGTGTGGATCTTCTGCCGAGCGAACCCGTCCCGACCCAATCTCGCGGAGCCATCCCATGGCTGACCTCCCTGAAAGCATCGCCCCGCGCATCACGCTGCGCCAGTTGCCGCTCGCGGCGCGCCTGGTGCTCAGCGTGTTTCTCATCGCCGTCGGCCTCGGCTATTTTTCGGCGATGATTCAACTGCACATGAAGCACTCGAAGAAAGACGGGGAGCCGCTGCCGAGCGGGGCTGATGTCGTCGAGGTGTTCGCCGGGATGAAGAAGCCCGACGAGACCGAGAAGGCCCCGTGCAGCCGGATCGACACGCTCGTCAGCGGCGATGCCAGCGCGGTCGAAATCAGCAAAGACAACATGGCTCCGGCCTTCTTCGCCAAGTCGAAGGGTTGGACGGCGGAACAAGCCACCCGTGGCCGCGATCTCGGAGCATTGAAAGCTGAGCGGCAAGGGGAGTTGAACGCGTTCTTGGCCTGGATCCGCAGCGATGCGGCCAAGAAGAAAGAAGCCTACGAGAAAGACAGCTTCCCGCGACCCGACGACAAGCCGATCTCGTCCAAGTTCCTCGCGACCGACGGCGGCGTGATGGTGAAATCGCTCGTCGAGAACCGCTGCCAGAATTGCCACGCGGAGCAAGCGCCCTCGCTCGAAACCTACGCGGATTTGGAACCGTTGATCACACCGCCGAGCCAAGAACTCATCGACGGCAAATGGGTCCGCAGTTCCCGGCAGACTTCCGTCGAGCACCTCACGCAATCGACGCACGCCCACTTGCTGACGTTCGCCGTGCTCTTCGCGATGACCGGCCTCACCTTCGCCTTCACGACCTACTGGGCGGGCGTCCGCTGCGTCGTGGGGCCGATCGTCCTGCTGGCCCAAGTCGCGGATATTTCCTGCTGGTGGCTCGCCCGCGTCCCCCACTACGGCGTCTACTTCGCCTACGCGATCCTCGGCACGGGGGCCATCGTCGCCATCGGCATGACGATGCAGATCGTCCTCAGTTTGCTGAACATGTACGGGATCAAAGGAAAGATCGTCGTCATGCTCGTGCTGTTCGGGGTCGGTTCCAGCCTCGCGTTCATCGGCCTCAAGGTGATTCAACCGGCGCTCGACATCGAGAAATTGGAAGCCGAGAAGGCCAAAACCCTCGCCGCCAAGCCGCCGGAAGAGCCGAAGAAACCGATCGATGTCGCACTGGCGCCGAAAGTGGAACCGGGCCAACTCGAGAAGCTTGTCATGGGGCCCATCGAGCCGACGATGGAACTGAAGTTCAACGGTAAGGGCACGATGGCCCCGGCCTTCTTCGGGAAAGATTCGAGCTACAAGCGCCAATTGAAGGACAAACCCGATGATAAAGCCAAGCTCGATGCGGAGCGCCGCGGTGAGCAAATGGCGTTGCAAGCGTGGCTGCAATCGGCCTCGGCCGACCGCGAAAAAACCTTCGAGGCCGACAGCTTCCCGCTGCCGAAGGATCTCGTCGGCAAGCCGATCACGGCTGACTACCTGACCGACGCGAAGTCCGTGAAGGTGAAGTCGATCTTGAACGATCGCTGCGTCCGCTGCCACTGCGCCGGCGGCGAGCAAGAAGACTACCCGCTGGAAACCTACGAGCAGTTGATGAAATACATCGCCCCGAAGAAGGATGGCGGCAAGTGAGCGAGCCGGTCGTCGTCTGGGGCGATGATCCGCCGGATGCGAATCGCCCGCCGCCGCGGACCGAGCCGCCCCGGCACGCGGAGGCGATGGCCGAGGCACTCTACGGCCGCGTCGCGGCCAGCGCGGCTCCTCGGAGGCGCCGGCGATTCCACTCCCGCGGCATCGCCGTCGGGCTGGTGCTGATGGGGATTGCCGGCGTCGTCTACTACTTCGATTGGGATCGAGGCCTGCTGCGGCTCGTGTCGATTGCGCTCGGCGGCTTCGGGCTGATTTCGCTGGTGAAAGGACTACTCGGCTACCGCTGATTATTTCTTCTCGGGTGTCGGTTTCAACAAATCGGGAATCGCGATTTCCCCGACCGGCTTTGGTGGCAACTTCGGCGTCTCGATCTTCGGAACGATGATCGTGCTCGGAACCATCGGCTGCGGCTCCGGCTTGGGTGCGGGCTTCGGCAACTCCGGTTGCGGCACGGGCACAATCATCTCCGGCACCTTCGTCGCGGGAATCACCGCATCGGGCTGCTTCATCGGTGGGGGTTCTTCCGGGCGGAAGTTTCGGTTGACCCCACCCTGCCCGCCGTTGACCTTCTCGATCACGGCCGAAGGCTTCTCGAGATCGACCAGCACCACATCCTTGTAGACGTTGCGGCCGGTGTTACCGGCTTTGTCGACGGCCGTGGCGCGGACGTAGAACTTCCAAAGCTCCTTGTCATCCACTTCCCACACGTAGCGCGAGCTGTTCGGAATCTTCGCCGCGATCACCTTCCAGTCCTTGTCCGGGCTGTTGGCATCCTTGGCGTATTCCAGCGTGATCGGCTCCGGCATCGGATTCTTCTCGACGACCGTCCAATCGATCTCGACGCGCGGGCCGTTCAACCCACCGGGGCCGACGCGGATGGTTTTGATTTCGATCACCGGCAGCGTCGTATCGACTTCGACGAGCCACTGGGCCGCGTCGCCGTCGCGCGGGTCGTCCGGCTTGTAGCCCGCCCCGCTGACGGGGAGCACGATGAACCCGTACAGCCCGTCCTTCGGGGCCTTGAAGGCCATATCGACGGAGGGATCCTTCGCGGCCGCATCGATCTTCACGGGCAGCTTGCTGTCTTCTTTCCAGCCGCCTTTGCCGTCGTTGACCCAGAGGATCGCTTCCTTGACGCCGGAGCGCGTGACGCGGGTGAGTTTGGACTTCACCGTCAGGTCGAGCGATTTCACGTACTCGATCTGCGGGCGATTGGGGAACTCGTCCGGCCCGCCGAAGCCGGTGCCGACCTTGCCACCGGGACCCGGATCGATGGCCCCGACGTTGGCCGTGGGAATGCGAACGATGTTCGATTGCCCGAGGTGCCCGGCACGATCCTTGGCGGTGATGCGGACCTCGAGCACCTTCCCGCTCGGGATGTCTTTCCACGTGTAGCTGTCGCGGGCGCCGAAGGCGCGCACGCCGACGGGGGACCACTCTTGCATGTTCGGGTACTTGACATCGACGCGCACGGAATCGGCCGAAATGTTTTCGTCCTCGGCCGTCCAGGAGACGGTGGTGTTCGCGGTGGCGACCGCGCGCACGAGCGGAGGACGTGTATCGAAGGCGATGCGGAATTGCGGCGTCAGCGCCGTCGTCAGCGGCACGAGGTCGCCGTTACCGTACACGTATTGCAGGGCGAATTCTTCGAGTCCGTCGCCTCGGGCTTTGTAGTTGAAGCCCCGGCGCACGGCTTTGCTGCCCTGATCGACGATCTCTTCGAGGTCGTCGATCCGCCGCTCGGCGACGAGTTCGAATTTGCCTTTGGGCGCCGCGGCGTAGAACCGCAATTTCGTCGGCTTGGGGTCGAGGGCGGCGAGTTTGTCGGTGTCGATGGGGAAGCTGATCTTCTCGTTGGGCCAATATTTGGGCTCTTGGGCGGACGCGGGCGCAAGCCCGAGCATCAGCGCGACGCCGACCCCGTAGATTGCCTTGAACCGCATCCCCATCGCAAACCCTCCCGACGACCGCATAATCTGCACGGAGTGCAGAAGCTGCGCTATCTGTAGAATCGGGCGAAGTCGGCACCCGACTTGAGGCAAAGGCACACATTGATGCCACGGCTTGCTAGGATGATTGCGACCGCAGGATTCGCAGGAATGACTTCAATATGATCCCGCACCGCGTCCAACTCGCCGGCTTTCTCTCTTATAAAGATGCGCAGGAAATCGCCTTCGCCGGCTCGCCAATCTGGATGCTCACGGGCGCCAACGGCTCCGGCAAGTCGTCGATTTTCGACGCGGTCACCTACGCACTCTACGGCCACCACCGCGGCGGTAGCCAAAACGCGGACGAACTCATCAATAAAGAATCGGTCGCGCTCGCGGTCGAATTCGATTTCCACCTCGACGGCCAATTGTTCCGCATCAAACGCACACTGAAGCGGAACAAGAAGGGCACCACGGCCGGGACGCAGCAGGTCTTCACGCTGTTGAGCGACGACTGGGAAGCCGTGCCCGACACGAACAAGAAGGTCGACTTCGACAAATGGATCGCCGCGAAGATCGGCCTGAGCTACGAGATCTTCACGTCGAGTGTTTTGCTGCTCCAAGGTAAAGCCGAGAAATTGCTCGACGCGAAGCCGACGGGACGGGCGGAAGTACTCGCGGGGATCGTCGATCTCGAGCGCTACCAGCGACTGCACGAGAAGGCCAACGGCAAGAAGCTCGATTTGAAAGCTCATCGCGATTCGCTGACGGCGCAGATGGCAGGTGTGCCCGACGTGGCCGACGACGACCTCGCAGCGGCGGTCATCCGCATCGACGACTGCGAGCGCGCCCGCGCCGCCGCGCAGGAATCGGCTCGGTTGGGCCAAGATCGCATCGAATCGGCGAAACGCTGGGCCGAAGCGGAACAGCGCAGCGCGGCGGCGAAGGCGCGGCTGAAGCAGAGCGAGCACCTCCTCGGCGAAGCCGCAACGATTCAAACGACCTACCAGCGGTTCACGGAATTGAAGCAAGTGCTGCCGGCCGTAGAGATCGTGGTGACGACGCGGGCGAAGTCGGTGGAGGCGACCAAGAAGCAAGCCAAGTTCACCGCCGAGAAAGAAGAGACCGTCGGCCGCAAAGCGAAGGCGGAGGAAACCCTCGACCGCCAAAAGCGCCAACGGACGCTCGACAAGAAGCTGCTCGACGACAACGAGGTGACCTACACGAAGTTGAACGCGCAAATCCGCACGCTGACGGGTCACCTTCAAACTGTCCGAATGGTCGAAGACGAAGATACTAAACTGAAGCGCTACGCCGACGAACTCGCCCAGTTGCCCAAGGAGCCGGACGCCGAATTGAAAGCGGCACGGGCCGAGGTCGAACGGCTGACCACGCTCGACCGCGTCCTGCCGATCTTGGAGCGCGTCGGCGCCGAACGGCACGACTTGGCCCAAGCCAAGATCGCTAAGATCGAAGCGCAGACGCAAGTCGAAGCGTTGACAAAGTCGGGCAAGTCGGCGAACGCCAACGCGGCCAAGGCCAAGGCGGAACTCGACGGAGTTCGGGTGGCGCGCGG
>JBBRUN010000151.1:0-10743 GCA_038247765.1 Gemmatales bacterium
CGAAGGACGTACTCACGGGCCACCCACGGTTGGAGCCGGAGCGGAACCGCGAACGGGCGCCGACTCCAACACTTCTAGGGTATCACCCGACACTATGGCCGGCGCAGCAGAATCGTGCCGGACGGCCGAAGGATCGGCCCGTTCGCGCGTCAAAATCAGGCCAAATCGCGATCTTCGAACAGCAGCAGCCCGATTAATAGGGCGATGGTCGTGTAAAGCACGGCCAAACCGGTCACCGTGCCGACGTACGCGGCGAACGCCCACAGGTCGAGCGGCGTGTCCCGCACGATGGCCGGGCCCATCTTGAAGAATTCGAGTGCGGGCAGCAGCGTGTCGAAGGTTTGGGCCAAAAAGCGGATCAGTCGAGACGATGTCTCCCCGGAATTCGCCGAGCGCTCGGAGGCGCGAACCACGACGGGCGCCAAGTGTCCGAAGAAGTAAATGCACATCACCACGACGAGGTTCACAACGAACGGCAACCGGGTCGCCAGGGCGGTGGCGATGGCGACGAGGATCATCACTTGGCCGAAGATCAAGGCGATGCCCAACGAGTGGGCGAACGCCTCGGCGAGCCACATACTGGCCCCGTAGCTGAAGACGGTCGTCGGCCCCGCCGGCATGTATTTGGACACGAAGGGTACGAGCCCGGCTTTGGCTTGTTCGGGCATCGGGTCGTAGGCGCGGTCTTCGTTGATCGGGTCGAACGACGGTTGCACTTCCAGCGCCAAGTTCAGATTCAGCGAGAGGAGCAGGCAAAGTGCCCCGCACGCCATGAGGATGCCGAGGAACTTGCCGATGAGGAACGACCGCCGGCTGATCGGCTTGCTCATCACGGTGATCGCGGTGCGGCCTTCGATTTCCTCGGCGATCGATATGCTCGACGCCAGAGTGCCGAAGAGCAGCCCGCAGAGCATGACGATGTCGAAGCCGATCTGCTTGAACATCTTGAAATCGTCGCCGAAGGTGAAGTACGGCAGTACGACGGCGATCCAGCTCGCGAAGAATCCGAAGGCGAAGATGAGCCAGAAGAGCGGCTGGCGCCAGCCTTCGCGGTACGCGGCCAGGGCCACGGCCCCGGCTTTGGGGAAGAGCAACGTCAGGAAATGCGGGGCGTAGATGAACAGGCCGATCAGCAATTGCAGGTGTAGAATTCCGCCGTACAACCGGCCGAAATGGTGCAGTTTCGTGGAGTCGCCCCGGTAGCCGGTGAACCAAGCTAAGCCTTGGCCCAGCAGCAGCACGGCCAGCACGAAGTACGCGAGGCTTTTCGGGTCGCGCAGGGTTTTGCGGAAGCCTTTCGGATCGAGCGCGTAGAGCCACGGCAGGGCGGCGATCACTTGGATCACGGCCAAAATCATCCCGCCCGCTTGCAGATTGGAGTTCGTCAACCACGAAAACATGGGCGGTCTCGGTCGATGGCGATGCGGCGGATACCGGTTGTTACGCCGCCCGCCGCGCCGCGGTTCGGGCCTTCCGTATTTGCGATTCGCATCGGACGATGTGTCTGAAATCAACGGAGCGGGAGGGATTTGAACCCTCGATACAGTATTACCCGTATACGGCATTTCCAGTGCCGCCTCTTCAGCCGCTCGAGCACCGCTCCCCGTCGATCGCCGGCGATTCCACCGGAAGCTGTATGCTATCGCGCCGGGGCCGGGATGCAACGGGAACGAGCTCCGTCCGCACGCGACGGTTGTACCGGTTGGGGATTATGCGAAAGTCCTACCGGTGATCGACCCCGCCATCGGTTCGAACTTCCCCGCATCCGACCCCCCGCTGCAGCGAAATCGGTGTAGGCTCCGATGAAGTCTTTTGCCGCATCGGCCCCGATTCGGCCGGGCGGCTGTCGTGGCCCATCAGGACTCCAACACCGTGACCGACACCCCAACAGACTCCGCACTCCCCGCTTGTAACCCGAACAGCCTCAACCTCGGATTCCTCACGATCGTTCAAGACGGCAGCGGCGTATTCGGCGGCTACCTCGTGACCAACTCGTGGGGTCGCCCGCTCGAATTTCGCCTGACCACCGCCGTGCAACCCAACCGCGTGCAGCAAATCCTGTACGGCCCGACGCTGGCCGAATACTTGCACGCCGAGCTGATCGGCAAAACGCTGATCGAGAAAACCTCCGTCGCCCCGGCGCTCATCGTCACCGACAGCCTCCCCGCCCTCGGCCTGCGCGATCGCATGACGCTGCCCGTGGTCGCCGTGCGCAGCGGCCAAGCCGACGACGGCCCGGAGATCCTGCAACTGACGCACGTGCGCTCCAGCGTGATGCTCGCGTATCTCGCGAAGTACCCCGGCGACAAAGCCGCCATCGACGAGCGCCTCGACCGCGTCGATTCCGCCGTCGATCTGGCCGAGCCATTTGCCCGCATCCGCGAAGCCGTGATCGAAGCCCGAAAAATGGGAGTGACCAGCCGTGCGGCATGAGGATGTGCCCGAATCCGACGCGCAGGACGCCGAACCGTTCGCGGTGGAATGCGTGAGCTTGGCTCCGTTCCCGGAGACCCTGCGGTTCCCGCGCTTCGACGCCCCGCTGACCGCTGTGGTCCGCGAGTTCCGTCTGCTGACGCAAGCACCGTGGGTGCGCTCCCTCGGCAAACTCGAAATGACCGTGCAGACGGAAGGCTGGAAGTTCCCGGCGCCGCCGCCGGAACTCGATCGCCCACCGCGGCCGCTCGCGGAGAAGGCCGAGCCGAAGATCGCCGAGCCGACGCTGCCGGACAAAGAGAAAGCCGAGAAGAAGCGCATCCGCACCCGGCCGACGTCGGACATGGTGCTGATGAAAGACCGGCTGCTCTATCTGCTACAGCCGCCGCTGGACGGATTGTTCGAAGGCAAGCAGCTCGAAGTCCCCTTCGAACCGTTCCCGTATCAATTGGAAGGGATCGCCTTCCTGATGCCGCGGACGTCGGCGCTGTTGGCCGACGAAATGGGTCTCGGCAAAACCGCCCAGGCGATCCTCGCCCTGCGGTTGATGTTCCACCAGGGCATCATCAAATCGGCGCTCATCATCGCGCCGAAACCACTGATCCACAACTGGTGCCGGGAACTGAAACTCTGGGCGCCCGACCTGCCGCACGAAGTCTTCCCGCAAGAACCGGAGTTGCGCCGCAGTGCGTGGAAAGTGTCGAACTGCCCGCTGAAATTGATCAACTACGAATCGCTCTCCCGCGATGCCGAGATGGCAGCGGATCCCGGTATTTATTTCGATGTTGTCGTGCTCGACGAAGCGCAGCGGATCAAGAACAAGGACGCCAAAACGGCGCAGGCCGTGCGCAGCCTCCACCGCGGCCGGAGTTGGGCGCTCACCGGCACGCCCATCGAAAACCACGCCGACGACCTCGTTAATATTTTTGCTTTTGTCGATGCGGGCCGCGTTCACCCCGGAACGCCGCCGAAGCAGATCGCGCAATTGACGAGCGATTGCATTCTGCGCCGCACCAAAGAGGACGTGCAATCGGACATGCCGCCAAAGATCGTCCGCGATCTCGAAGTGGAACTCACGCCGAACCAGCGTTACGCCTACGACCGCGCCGAGAACGATGGCATCGTCCAACTGAACGAACTCGGCGACACCATCAGCGTGCAGCACGTCTTCCATTTGGTCATGCGCCTGAAACAGATTTGCAACTTCGATCCGCTGACCGGGGACAGCGCCAAGCTCGAACAGTTGATGACCGACATGGAAGAGGTCGCCGCCAGCGGCCGCAAGGCGATCATCTTCAGCCAGTGGGTCGAGCCGCTGCTGGTGCTGGCGAAAGCGCTCGATCGCTTCGGCCCGCTGCAGTACCACGGGCGGATTCCGCAGAACGATCGCACGCCGATCCTCGATCAGTTCCAGGCCGACCCGGACAAGCACGTCTTGCTCATGAGCTACGGCAGCGGCAGCGTCGGGTTGAATCTGCAATTCACGAATTACGTTTTCCTCTTCGACCGCTGGTGGAACCCGGCCATCGAAGATCAGGCCATCAACCGAGCCCACCGCATCGGCCAGCGCTACCCCGTGACGGTGACGCGTTTCCAAGCCGAAGACACCATCGAAGGCCGCATCGCGGGGATTTTGGAAGCGAAGCGTAAAGTCTTCAATGACCTGCTTTCGCAAGCCGACAAACCCGCCAACCTCGGCTTGACCGAAGACGAAGTATTTGGCTTGTTCGACATACAAGCCCGGCCGAAACGGACGGGGTAAATTTCTTCCGGAATTGTTTTGACAACCGATCAGCCATCGGTTCCAATTTCTAAATAACACATCCGGGTGCCCGACATGCTCAAGCAATTCCTCCGCCAGTCGAAGCCGACCCATCGCCCCCGGAGCGCCCCCCCCTCCCAGCTTGCCAAGCTGAAGTTGGAACAGTTGGAAGCGCGTGACGTGCCCGCCATTTGGGCCATCGATTTGCTCGGCTCCACCGCCGGCTTAATTGGCGATACCGCCGCCACCATTTCCGGTTCGCTCTCCCTCGATTCTTCTTGGCCCACCGACGCCAACGGCCGCGCCTTGGTCGAAGCTGCGACCGCCCGCGAGTCGCTGGAACGCGCGCTCGTCGGGACCATCACGGTGTCTGTCGGCCCGGAGACGTTGGTCTACACGATGGGCCCGGGGAGCATCGGCAACTCCCCGAGCGAACACAAACCCTTCTGGCTCGACGGCGCCGTGTTGCGCTTCGAAGACATGGCCCACTCCGCCCACGGCAGCGATTGGGATTTCAACGACCACACCTTCACCATCACGACCGTCGCCGTGGACACGCTACCGACTGCGCCGCCATTACCCGAGCCGGCACCCGTTCCAGTTCCATTGCCCGTTCCGATCCCCGCACCGGTTCCGTTGCCAAGCCCCGATCCAATTCCGGATCCGATCCCCGATCCGACGCCAATTCCTGATCCGACGCCGATTCCGCCGTACCCGATTCCTGATCCGACACCGGCCCCGGTACCGACACCGGTTCCACCGTATCCGATTCCTGCGTCGATCCCTGATCCGACGCCAATCCCGCCGGCGATCCCACCGTACCCGATCCCACCGTACCCGATCCCCTCACCGGTCCCGTCGCCGATCCCCGAACCCACGCCGGTACCTCTGCCGATCCCCGCGCCAGTACCGGCGCCGATTCCAACACCGATCCCACCTGATCCGATCCCGACTCCGATTCCTGATCCGACCCCGATTCCGGTACCAGTACCGACACCGGTGCCGACTCCAATACCCACATACCCCGCTGCCGCGGTGAGCGGGCTGGTTTGGTACGACGAGAACGGGGACGGGATCCTCGAGTCCGGTGAACGATTCCAAGCCGGAGTTGCCGTCGAACTCGTGAGTGACGGCGGCGCGACTGTCGGAACGACGACGACCGACGCCGCCGGTTACTACCAGTTCGACGGGGCGCAAGTGGTCAACGGCTACTACCGCCTCCACTTCACCCCGCAGGACGGATTCGACCTGACGGTCCAGCGACTCGACGTGCCCGTTCTGGGAAGCAAGCCCGACCTGACGGGCTGGACCAACCTATTCCAAGTCGCCCCGAACTTGGTGAACATCAACCAGAACGCGGGAGAGAAGGAGAAGCCGGTGCCGGCCGCTACAGAGTATAAGGTGTCGAATGACGCAAAGGAGATTATCTCCGTCACCAAGGTCAAAGAGGAAAGTTTGACCGATTCCAAGGTCAAGATCGGGGATAAAGAAATACGGGTTAGGGTCTTCACGGGAGGGGACCTTTCAGAGGCACTTCGAACGAGCCCCGACAAAGTTGGAGATGCATTCGCAATACCGGCAGAACGTCGGCTCTCGGGGATCGTGCTGGCAGCGGAGTCATCCGATGCGCCTACGATCAGTACGCTGCACTGGCTCCAGTTCGTAAAGATCGATGTCGTGCCAGCGACCGGAAAGGCGATTCCCAATACCCTTTCTGTTTCAAAGGTGACTAGTGGCATCAATGACGTGGCTCAGGCGATGCTTGTCCCGATCCACTATAAGCCTGGCGAGTGGTACATGGATACGAACCAACAGAGTGCGAGTTACTACGACACGGCGCTCTTGAGCTCTGCGGTCCGAGGGAAGTCGGGTGACCTCAGCGCCTTCGCGATGGAAGATTCCCCCGGTGCGACTCGCTTGGACACGGCCAAGGGGGATCTCACGAAGGAGACGTTGACATTCGTGACATATCTGGTATCCAGCGACAGCCAAAAGCCAATCTATTCAGTCACTTGGCAAGTAACAAACACGCTCGAAGGCGAGAAAGTCAAAGCCGGCGGAGCGGTCGTGCTCAAGAGCGGGATGGGTATGGCGGGCGGTCAAACCGCGACGGACAACCTCCTGACGGAAAAGAAGTGGGCCTTCGGGTATAGTAGCGACGACGATGGCAAACCGACCAATACGCTGCTCCAAGTTGACAGCAAACTCAAGTGACGGCACTTTGCGGTCGTACCGCCGGCACGGTTTCGCCGATACCTCTGATGAAAGTCCCCCGGACAAGGAGTCGGCGTGCAGTTACTCGTATTCCTCGCCGCGAGCTTCGCGATCGCCTGCGACGACTTTCACTTCGCTGTGGATGACCAAGTGGTCGTCGTGCATCGCGCCGCTGCGAAAGAACTCCGCACGGGCTGGTTGATTTGGGGCAACGGCGGTTACTTCGACGGACAGATGAGGGCTCCCGGTGGCCGTGGACTCGACGAGTTCATCGCGCACCAATTCCGGAAGACCGACAAACCGGATCTCGTCGTCTCGGTAATGGGTTCAGATCCTCTGCAAGATTCCGTGCTGCGAAAGCTGGTCAAGGCGCGCCGGCTGTACGCTCCGACGAAGAGGCTTACGGTGATCGTCCCCTGACTCGTAGACTTTTCGTGAATCCCTGCGGTAAGATTGGCCATGGTTTGTCTTCAAGCTACTATCGTCATCATGGCGCTCGCTCCGCAATCGTATGGCGGGGTCGCCTACGATTCGGTACATTCCGCGCTCCGCGTAGAAGACGCTGACGCCCTCTGCAATTGGTATCCCTTGGCGGTGGTGATGGATTAAGTGTGTTGACGACTCACGAACGAGTTAGGGACTACTCCATGCGATCGATCTTGCTTCTAGCCTTGCTTTATCTCTGTGCAACACACTCTCATTCTGCGCCCGTGCCGAAGGAACTAAGGAACCCTGCGCAATCATCTCGCACGCTCACGCCCGTTTCGTCATCAATCGAGTCGAGAGGGCCATACATCGAAGTCGTTGATGAAAGACCTCGCGAGGAGCGAATGATACCACCAGAGATCGTAAAATTGATAGTCGAGCGGTTGCAAGTCGAAAGGGATGCAAAAAAACGATAGGCCGTGCCGACTGAAGATCGGGAGTTCCGGTAACCTACGAACTTGCTTTTCGGGCTAAATCAGACTTTTACTGCTGAATCGCTCTCCACGCCTTGAGTGCGACGACGGACGAGACAGGAAATACCGGGCTCAAGCCCATTTCAGTTCGGCCCAGACATCCCAGAATAGCCAGCTACAGTCGGTATAGCCTAGACAGAAGCCGAGAAACACACGAATGCATCATTACACGAACTCGGTTCGCTGAGGGGATCTGGCAATGCATGAATCATAAGTGGAGATAGGTAAAATGGATTATCTTTCCTCGTGACAGTTCGCGCGGAGTGCGGTAATCATCAGGCGTGAACGACGAAATCGTCTTGCTGCCAACCGATCTCGAACTCCCGCCGATCCTCCACGGTCAAGCGACACCCCAAGTCGAAGTGCGCGTCCGCAAGTTCCTCTTCTCAGTTGCCGCGATCTACGAATCATGGCTCGGACGCCGAACCAGTCCGCACACCCGCCGATCCTACGATCAGGACGTGATGAACTTCGTTCGGGAGTATCTCGGGCTACGCTGGCCCGACGATGCGGCGAAGATCCTGCAAGTGTCGATACAAACGGTCCAGTCCTATCGAGACTCGTTGGTGGCCGGCAATCAGAAAGACGGCGAGCGATTCGCCTTCGAGTTCGGGCTGGAACCCAAGGTGACCAAGTACAAGACCGAGGCGAAGGCGGGCGACGGCTTCAAAGAGGCTCAAGACTGCGTCCGGGCCGTGAAAGCGGCCGCGCGAAAGAAGTAGGTTGGGAAAACGGCCAGGTCTGTTCAGTCGAGCTTGTCGACACAAGTCCATACTGGGCTTGGTCTGTTAAACGACTGGCCTCGAGTTAAGCATTTGCAAACGAGTTAACGCGAGGGTGTGCGTGTTCTCGCTTAACTCGATTCGGCCAGCGGCGCACACAACGATCCCGCACTCCGGAAGGCATCCGGGGCGAGGCCAAAATGACGATCCGACGCGGGAAAGAAACCCCGCTGCCGGAACAGTCCCCTCTCCGCATGTTTAAATCGCCGTGCCGGCTTTATCCAAACGCACCACCACCGAGCGACCGCGGAAGCGGACGCCCTGCAGCGATGTGATGACGTGCTCGGCGAGTTCCCCCGGCACTTCGACCAACGAGAACCGGTCGGCCACGTCGATGGTGCCGATGTCCTTCGACGACAATCCGAGTTCGTTCTCGAACGTCGTCATGAGATCCCGACGGCCGACGCCGGTTTCGCGGCCGGCGCCGATGAACACCTTCGCCATACTCGCGGCTTGGTTGCTCGGGCCGCCGCTGTAGCCACCCGGCCGCGGCCGACCGGGGCCGGGCCGGCTGTCCATGGGTCGGTTGCGGCCGAAGGGCGGGCGCGACGGCCCGCTGTTGTTGTAGCCGCCGGGGGCCGGGCGGTTTTGCGGCATGTTCGGCGAAGGGATGTCCGGGCCGTCGTCGTTGGGGTGCGTCAGCTTCACGAGCAGCGCCGCCGTGGCGAGAGCGACTTCATTCGGTTTGAAATCCTTGAGCAGCGGTTCGATCAACGCTTGGGCCTTTTCGACGCCGCCGGTCGTGAGGGCTTCGCGGATTTCGTCGCGGGTGCGTTCCAAGCGACGTGTCACGAGGTCGGCCTTCGTCGGCACGGCCGGGGTGTTGAACCGGCGACCCGTGAGGCGCTCGATCGATTGCAGCAAGAAGCGTTCGCGCGGCTCGGCCAGCGTGATCGCCACGCCTTCCCGGCCGGCCCGACCGGTGCGGCCGATGCGGTGGACGTAGGTTTCGGCCGATTCGGGCACGTTGAAGTTGATGACGTGCGACAGGTGATCGATGTCCAAACCCCGCGCGGCCACGTCGGTGGCGACGAGGACCTTGACGGTGCCTTCGCGGAACTTCCGCATTACGCGATCGCACTGATCTTGCGTCAAGCCGCCGTGGATCGACTCGGGACGATAACCGCGGCCGTTGAGCGTGTCGGCGACGCCGTCGGCATCGGCGCGCGTCCGGCAGAACACGAGTGCCGCGGTCGGCGCTTCGAAATCGAGGACGCGGGCGAGTGCGGCGGCTTTGTAGTCGCGTTGCACGACGTAGACGACCTCGCGCACCTTCGGGGCTTCCCCGGCTGCGAGCTTGGCCTTCTGCACTTCGATCCGCACCGGTTTGTTCTGGTGCTTCGCGGCCATCTGCGCGATGCGCGGCGGCATGGTCGCCGAGAAGAGGGCTGTCTGGCGCTCTTTTGGCGTCTCGGTGAGGATCGCATCGAGGTCTTCGGCGAAGCCCATGTCGAGCATTTCGTCCGCTTCATCGAGCACGACCGTCTGGATGTTGCCGAAGTTCACCGTGCCCCGGCGGATGTGGTCGAGGGCGCGGCCCGGCGTGGCGACGACGATGTCGGCCTTGGCCCGGATGGCCCGCGTTTGTTCCGCGAAGCCGGAGCCGCCGTACACGGCGACGACTTTGATTTTCAGGGGCGCGCCGTACTCGGTGATGGCATTGGCCACTTGGATGGCGAGTTCGCGCGTCGGTACCAGCACGAGTGCTGAAGGGCGCTCGCGGTTGGGGTTCAGATTCAGTTTGTGGATCATCGGCAGGGCGAAGGCCGCCGTTTTGCCGGTGCCCGTGGCGGCGAGACCGATGAGGTCTTTGCCTTCCAGCAGCACCGGGATACTGTCGCGCTGGATCGGGGTCGGTTCGGCGTAGCCGTTGGCGGTGAGGGCTTCGACGAGTTTGGCGTCGAGCCCGAGGTCGGCGAAAGTTTTGCTGGAGGTCGCCTTCGGCGCAGTCGGGGGCGTATTCGAGTCAGACAAGAAACGTACCTTCCTCCCGGAGGCAATTCCGGGAACGATTGAGGAGGATTGCAGGCCGGGGAAAGTGCCGCAGAAGTGCGGGAGTAACCCCGATGCGTCATCGAGAACTATCAGTATAGGCGCCCGGTCAAATTTGGGAGCGCCAATCCGGGCGAAATCGCCGCGGCGGCTCGTTGAGTCGGTCTGCAACCCCACTTCGAGGGCGTGCCGCGTCCGGCCAGAAGTGCGGGATCGTTGTGTGAGCCGATGAGCCGAATCGAGTTAAACGAGAACAGCTATACCCTCGCGTTAACTCGTTTCCAAATGCTTAACTCGAGGCCAGTCGTTTAACAGACCAGGCCCAGTAAGGACTTGTGTCGACACCAAGAAGAAGGAAGTGCTGGGAAACCTGAAGAATTTGGGGCAAACCTATCGGCCCAGTGGCGATCCCCCCATAAAGTGAAGGTGCACGACTTCCCCGATCCGACACTGGGCAAAGCGGTGCCCTACGGCGTGTACGATATCCATTCCAACGAAGCGTGCGTGTCGGTCGGTATCAGCCACTGCAGAAGTGGGCGGACGAGACGGGCCGGATCGTGGAGGTCTGACACTACCCGCCGGGGACGTGCAAATGGAACAA
>JBBRUN010000152.1:0-10715 GCA_038247765.1 Gemmatales bacterium
ATGAATTCCTTGGCTTGGCTGCTCGCCACGACGACCAGCGGGCTGCGCGATCCGGCCCGCGCACTCGACTTGGCCAACCACCTCGGCGACGCCACCCAACACGCCCAAGCCGGGTATCTCGACACCCTGGCCGCGGCGAACGCCGCGATGATGCGATTTTCCACGGCGATCGAATGGCAGCAGAAAGCGATCGCGCTGCTGCCGCACGACGACCGCGACGACTACCTCGAAAGGCTGCACCTCTACGAAGCGGGGATGCCTTTCCACGAAATTCAAAAGGGACCGCCGGCGGGATCGAATACCATCCTGTACCCCGCTCCGAGGCAGCCGTCATGAACCGCGATTCTTGGGACGACGACCGCATCGGCGTGCCCACCATCGGCCTGCAACCGAGCCAAGTACCGGAGCGAGCGCCCGAGCCGATCTTCGCGCTCGGCGATGACCCGGAGCTGCGCGCCGGCGAAACCGATCTCGGCCGACCGCCGCAACTGCCGACGCACGCGGCCCCGCTGACGGACGGCGACCGACAAAAGCTGCGCGAAGCCGACGAGCAGCAGGCGCTGCGCGATCTCGCCGAGGCCGAAGAACTGATGGCGTCCGATCCGGCGCTGCGTTGGTTCGGCTGGTTCGCCCACCCGCTCGCGGCGGCGTTCCTCCTCGGCGTGGCCGGGGCGCTCGGGCTGTTCCTGTATTCGCAAACGCTCAGCATTCTCGCCAACCTCGCCACGCAACCGGACTGGATTCAGTACGTCGGGTACGCGGGCTTGGCCCTCTGTGGCGGAGCCGTGCTGTTCGCCATGACGCGGTTGATGATCGTTTACGTGAAGCTGAGGCGGAATCGCCAACTGCGGATCGCGGGCCTCGAAGAATTGCACCAGCGGACGCGGTTGCGCTGGCTCGCCCATGCGAAAGCGGCCCAAGCGCGCGATCTGCTGTCGCGGTACATCCGCGAGTTCCCGCTGCACACCGACAAGCAGCGCAAGAACCTGCTCGCGATGGGCTTCACCGACGACGGTTTGATCGCACTGGCCAAGGCGAGTGCGGAGTTGCTCGACCCGGCCAAGTTCAGCAGCACGCCGGAGTGGTTTGAGCGCTTCCGCGTCGGCTACCAGACGCAACTCGACGTTGCCGCCGAAATCCGTGTGAAGTACTGGGCACGCCGCTCCGGGCTAACTACGGCCGTCTCGCCCAACGGCCTCATCGACAGCGCCGCCTCGCTGTACTTCGGCTTCGCCATGCTCACCGACCTCTGCAAGATCTACAACCTCCGCGCCGGCCGCACCGGCATGGCAGTGTTATTGGGTCGGGTCTTTTTCAACTCGTACTTGGCCGGCCAGTTGAACGAGTGGGAAAAGATCACCGAAGAGCAGTTGAACCAATTGGTGAACGCCGGCGGCCCCCTATACGAACTCACAGCGTCGCGAGTCTTCTCGAAAGCCGGGGCCAAGGTCACCAGCGGAATCTTGAACTACTACCTGCTGAATCGGCTGGGGAAGTTCGCCTGCCGGTTGCTGCGCCCGGTGGCGTGAATCTCCGCTGCGGTTTCCATCGACGGGCGAACTCCTAAAATGCCCGCCTTCGGAATCTCTTGCAGGAGGCGACCGTGGCGCAATCGTGTTTGGTGACGGGCGGGGCTGGGTTCATCGGCTCGCACCTGATCGACGGCCTCGTCGCCGCCGGGCATTCCGTTCGCGTCTTCGACGACCTCAGCACCGGGCTGGTGAGCAACCTCGCTCAGCACGGCACGAAAATCGAGCTGATCCGGGGCACGCTGACCGATCCCGCCGCCGTCGAAATCGCGGCGCAGGGGATCGAAGTCATCTTCCACCTCGGCGCGTTGGCCTCGGTGGCCCGGAGCGTCGAAGCGCCGCTGGTCTCGCACGCGGCTTGCGCCACCGGAACCCTCCACGTGCTCGATGCCGCGCGCAAGGCCGGCGTGAAGCGCGTCGTCTACGCGGCGAGTTCGAGCGCCTACGGTGGCGAGTCGAGCGCGAACGCCCAGAGTACTGACCTGCTCCCGGTCGCGAAGTCGCCGTACGCTGCGGCTAAGCTCGCCGGCGAGTTCTACATGCAGGCCTTCGCCGCGACATACGGCCTCGAAACCGTCCGCCTGCGCTTCTTCAACATCTTCGGCCCCCGGCAGCGGGCCGATTCCCCCTACTCCGGCGTCATTGCGCTGTTCATCGCCGTATTGTCGAAGGGCGTCGCGCCGACGATCCAAGGGGACGGCCTGCAATCGCGGGACTTCACCTACGTGGCCAACGCCGTGCAGTGCCTGATGAAAGCCGCCACGGCGCCGGGCGTTTCGGGGAATGTCTACAACGTCGGTACCGGCACCAGTACGACCGTCGTCGAATTGGTGAACGCCCTCAATCGGGTGATGGGCACGAAACTGGATCCGACCTTCGGTTCCGCACGCGTCGGCGATGTCCGCTATTCCCTGGCCGACATCAGCCGCACAAAAGCCGACCTCGGCTACGAACCGGGCGAGGATTTCGAAAGCGGCTTGGCGAAGACGGTCGCTTGGGCGCGCCAACAAACAGGGTGAAAATGATTTGGGCGGAAACCACCTGCCTCAAAATCGGGGAGATCCGAACAACCTGTCACCCCTCCAATGCACTTCGCCCCAGCACCGTGTACTCCATGCCGTCCCGCCGCAGTTCGCTGCTGTAGATCAGCACTTCTTCCACCAGCGCGAAGCCGGCGTTCCAGCTTAGATGCTTCGGCAATTCCGCCGCCAGCAAATTGGCGTCGTCTTCGCCCTTCGCGCGGCCGAGGGTGAGGTGCGGGGTATAGCCGCGTTCCTCTTGGCGGTAGGTGCCGAGTTCGAGGAGCGGCTCCGATATCGCCGTGTGCAACCGCAACAGCGCGTCGGCCCCGTCGGTGATTCCGCCCCACAGAACCTTGGGCCGGCGCGGTGTCGGAAAGGCTCCGACGCCACCGACTCGCATCGTGAACGGAGCTTCTTTCGCCGCCGCCTTCGCGGTCACCCGGCAGGCGTGGACCAAATCGGTGTCGTCGATTTCCCCCAAGAACAGCAGCGTCACGTGCAGATTCTGCGGTTCGACCCATTTCACGTCGGCCCCGCTGAGCGCGAGCGACCGCTGCATCAATTTGGCCGCGGCGCGGATGGGTTCGCTGACGGCCACGCCGATGAACGTGCGCGTGCGGGCCATGGTGAGTCCTTCCGGTAACGGGGCTGGGCGGTGCTACCTAACGTGATACGCTGTGGGGCATGAAGTACCAAGAACTCGGCCGCACCGGCTTGTCGGTTTCGCGTCTGTCGCTGGGCGGCGCCCAGTTCGGCCAGCAGTACGGGCCGCTGTCGGTGCCGCAAGCGGCGGAGGTCGTCCACGCCGCCATCGACGCCGGCATCAACCTGATCGACACCTCCGCCTTCTACGGACGGGGTACATCGGAATCGATTCTCGGCGAAGTGCTGGCGGGAGGGTGGCGCGACAAGATCGCGATCTGCACGAAAGCCGGGCGGCTGGATCGCGCCGAATTCGACTTCACCGCGACGGGCCTGCGCGAGTGCTTCGAAGGTTCACTGCGTCGGCTCCGGACGGACCGCGTCGAAATCCTGCTGGCCCACGACATCGAATTCGCCGGGGATTTCGAGCGGGTGTTCGACGAGACCGCCGAAGTACTGCATGCGTTGAAGCGCGAAGGCAAATGCCGGTACATCGGCATGTCGTGCTTGCCGCTGGGACTGCTGGCGCAGGCCATCGAGCGCTGCGAACTCGACGTGGTCGTTTCGTACTGCCACTTCAACTTGCAAGATCAGACTCTGCAATCGGAACTGATGCCGGTGGCGAATCGGCACGGCGTCGGCGTGTTGAACGCCAGCCCGCTGAGCATGGGCCTGTTGACGAATCAAGGGCCGCAACCGTGGCACCCGGCGGATGACGACATCAAGGCCGCGTGCCGCGCCGCTGCGGAGTATTGCCGGGCGAAGGGGGCCGACATCAGCGCCCTCGGGATGCAGTTCTGCTTGGCTACTGACGCGGTGCCGAGCACGATCTCGGGCGCGGCCACGAGGGCCGAGTTGGACGCGAATTTGCAGGCCTTGGCGATACTTCCCGATCCGGAACTGCTGGCCGGTGTGCGGGCGATTTTGCAACCGGTGCGCGACCGGACATGGCGAACCGGCAACTGGCCGGCGTAAGATGAGTCAACGCTCCACCGCCAGCCGAGACGAACGCGATGCCCGTTCCGCAAGCCGAAACGATCTACGATTTCCCCATTCGCAAAGCCGATGGCACCGAGACGACCCTCGCGGAATACCGGGGGCGGGTGATGCTGATCGTCAACGTCGCCAGCAAGTGCGGCTTCACCGACCAATACGCGGGCCTCGAGGCGCTCTACCGGAAATATCGGGAGCGCGGCTTGATCGTCCTCGGTTTCCCGTGCAATCAATTCTTGAAGCAGGAATCGGGCGACGACGCCGCCATCCAGCAATTCTGCACCGTCAATTTCGGCGTCACCTTCCCCGTCTTCGCCAAGATCGAGGTCAACGGTTCGTACGCCCATCCGCTCTACCGGTATTTGAAGAAAGCGAAGCGGGGAACCTTGGGCACGCAGTGGATCAAATGGAACTTCGCGAAGTTCTTGGTCGCTCGCTCCGGTGAAGTCTCGAAGCGCGTCGGCACGGCGACCAAACCCGCGGCCATCGAAACGGATATCGAGCGATTACTGGCTTAGTTCGGTGATTGGGGTCGGATCACCAATCGGCGAGCACTTCGCCGCGGTCGCTGTGTCAAACACGAGCTACTGACCAGTAAGTTGTACGAGGGTGTTCGAGGCCCGACACAGGCAGATGTCGTGCCTCGAACACTCGACACGACCTACAAATCAGCCGCAATCAACCACGAGTTTGTGACGTAAGCCTCGGTCTGTTTGATTTCCATCGTGATCTTGCCCATCGTCACGAAGCCACTCGTCGAGTTGCAGCCAGCGTACGCGCCGAAGAACGCAGTTGCACGACTGGGTTGAATGACACGAGGTACCATCGTCGCGTTGGCGAGAATCTCAGAACTTCACGGATCGCACTTGTTGGTAACCGCCCCATGCGAATGGCCGGATAGCGATTGCACGCCGGCTTTCCTGTCTACAGAATAGCGGCATTCATTCCGGTTCATCGCGTCATCCGCCGCGAAATGCAGTTCGCAGGAGCCACCTCATGCAATTCGGTTGCCCCGCGTGCGCGGCCACGATCTCGGCGAACTTCGCCAAGCCGGGCCGCTTCACTCCCAAGTGCCCCAAATGCGGCGAGCTGTTCGTCGTGCAAATTCAAGTGACCCTCGCCACCGCACTCGCATCGATCGGCGGATCGAAGCGTTCCGCCCCGACAAAAGCCCCCGCGCCCCGTTGGCCGGCGCCGGTCGATGTCGATTCCACACTGCCGAGTGCCGTCGAAGCCGCGTACACCGATACGCCCTCCGAAGGCACGTCCATCGCCAAGGGCGACCCGGATGCGACTTTCGCCAGCGGAACCGACGAGCCGGTGGAGAAAGACTTCGACCGGACCGCCGCGCTTTCCGCCGAAGCCGCGACCGACCGGGAAAGCACCTTCGCCGGCCAGCCGAGCGCCGAGGCCGAAGATCCCAATTCCACGTTCGCCAGCCAGCCCGCGCCCGACGGAGACGACGACGCCACGGAGATCGACCGCACCGTCGATCACAGCGCGACACCGTTATTGAAGAAGCCAGCGGCGCCGAAGAAATCGACGGCCCGCGCCGCAGCCGACCCGGACATGCCCGCCGAACTCGGCGGCTACGAGATCCTCAAGCAGCTCGGCAAAGGGGGTATGGGTGCGGTTTACCTCGCCAGGCAGATGTCGCTCGACCGCGCCGTGGCGCTGAAGGTGATGAACGAGCAATGGGCCAACGACCCGGTCTTCATCGCCCGCTTCGTGCGCGAGGCCTACGCCGCGGCGCAGCTCACGCACCACAACGTCGTGCAGATCTACGACATCGGCCAAGATGCCAACATCAACTACTTCAGCATGGAGTTCGTCGAAGGGAAATCGCTCGGCGACGTGCTGAAGAAGACCGGCAAAGTGCCGACGCAGGAAGCCGTCGGGTACATTTTGCAGGCGGCGCGCGGCTTGAAGTTCGCCCACGACCGCGGCATGGTGCACCGCGACATCAAGCCCGACAATTTGATGTTGAACGTCGAAGGGATCGTGAAAGTCGCCGACCTCGGCCTCGTGAAGACGCGCGGCATGAGCGCCGCCGCCGACGCCCCGCCGGCCATCGGCGAGATGAGCAAGCCCGGCTCGATGCTGAAAGAAATGCCGAACGTCACGAACGTCGGCACGGCGATGGGTTCGCCGTCGTACATGGCCCCGGAGCAATGCCGGGATGCGTCGAGCGTCGATCAGCGCGCCGACGTCTATTCCCTCGGCTGTTCCCTCTACGCGATGCTCAGCGGCCGGGCGCCGTTCACCGGGGCCACGGCCGTCGAGGTCATCACGAAGCATCTGAACGAACCGCCGCCGCCGCTGCAGAAGGTGCTGCCAAACGCGCCGCGCGAACTCGCCGCGATCGTCGAAAAGACGCTGAAGAAAGACCCGGCCGACCGCTACCAAGACATGGGCGAGTTGATCGAGGCCATCAAAACTTGGCAGGCCGAAGGCATCAACGGCCCGCCCCGAGCGACTGAGGAACAACTCGCGGCGTTCGAGTATCTGCTCGGCCGAATGAAGATCAACCGAGCGGCGAAGCTCGAACGGATCGTCGGCTGGTTCGTTCCCGTGGCGGGCTTCGCCGCGGCGCTTGTTATGATCGCATTCAGCCCGGTCATCGCCGGCGGTGTGCTCATCGGTACCGTCGCAGCGATGGTCAGCATGTTCGTCAGCAGCGGGGTCTTCGCGGGGTCGTACGTCTTCGCCAAGGTGCGCGAATGGGCCTTCGGCGCCCGCATCGTCGATTGGATCGGCATCGGCACAGGCGGCATGGCTTTCTTGGCGATCCTCTATTTCGCGGGGCTGCTCTGGGCCGGTTTGCTCGCCATCATCGTCGGGACTGTGCTCGGCATCGGCTACGGATTCTTCTTCGCCAAGCCGGCCCGCGGTCACCGCCTCGACTTGAAAGAAGAATTCGAAAAGATCCTGAAGCGTCTGCGTTTGCAGGGCATGGACGAAGACTCCGTGCGTTCGTTCGTCGTCGAGACGGCCGGGGACCGCTGGGAAGAAGCGTACGAACTGCTGTACGGCTACCCGGCCAAGATCGCGGGGCGCAGCACGTACGCCGAGAAAGTCGCGGCGCGGCCGAAACACGGCGCGTGGCGAGATTCGATCATCGCCAAGTTCGATGGGCTGCTGGAGGCGCGCAAACAGAACCGCGCCCGCAAATTGCTGAAGAAGATGGAAGTTGCCCGGTTGAAAGCCGAGGGCGTGAGCGCCGGTGAGGCCAACGCCCGCGCCGCCGATGCGGCGGAGGCGATCGTCGAACAGGCCGTGGAGATCAAAGCCGCCAACGCCGACGCCAAAAAGCAGGTGAACGTCCGCAAGATGATGACGGCGTACGAGCGCGGCAAGCTGAACCAACCGCAGCGCAAGCGCAAGAACCCGCTCGCCGGTCTGGTGAAGCTGATCTTCGACCCGCGCATCCGGCTCGTCGCCGGGGCGGCGCTACTCATCGTCGGCTTGATGTGGTTCAAGTCCGGCGCCCGCTTCGACTCCGGCCCGGCGACGCCATCCGATGTGAAGGCCACCGCCGCCGCGACGCAAGCCGCCACGAAGTCGGTCGTCGAAATGATCGTGATGCCGGAGAAGTACAAACCGCTGACGTGGTTGCCTTCGGAACTCGGCGGCTTCTTCGTCGGCGTCAACGCCGCAATCGCCGGGCTGCTGCTGATCGTCTCCGGTTTCTCCGGGCGGGGCTTATCGATATTGGGCTTGGTGCTCGCCGCCGCCGTCGCCCTGGTGGGCCATCAGCTCGGGTTGCCGATACCGACCGTCGATTCGATCCCCGACTCCGAGCCGTTGCAGCCATCGCACCTCACGGCCGCGGCGGGGCTGGTGCTGGGGTTGGCGACGGCGGTGCTGTTGGGGCGACGGGAAGAGTAAAATCGGGTCGGGGGATCAGGAGCCTCCACCAGAAGCGCCAGCCGAAGATCACCCCGGTGAGGATGCCGGCCCAGTCGATCATGACATCGACGGCCCGGCCGCTGCGGTTCGGCACCATCGTCTGGATCAATTCGGACGCGACGCCGTGGAATAGCATCAGCGTGAAGGCGAGCACGAGCGGTCGTCGCCGCGGTGGCACCCAGAGGCCCAAAGCGAACGCGAGGTAGGCGTAGCCGGAGAAGTGCAGCGTCTTGGCGACGAGGAATTTGCCCGGCGCGTCGAGCCAATCGCCCACGGCCTCCGGCACCGGATTCGGTTCGACGAGCTTCCACGTCCAGACGGCGAGAGCCGGCCAGAAAAGCAGATGCCCGAGCCAAGCGTGGGTACGGGTCTCGATTGCGTGGGCCATTGTGGGAATAATTCCTGCGAGCGTGAGAGCCGGACGCTGGCGAAAGTTATGGCGCAGCAGGATCGTGTCAATTGAAAAAGCCGCGTGCGGGGTGGGCTTGTCCCGTTTCTACAATACCCGCATTCTTCCGCGTGGGATGATCGCATGGCATTCACGGTGGTCTGCAAAAATTGCGCGGCGAATCTGAATCTGAAATCCCTGCCCTCCGAACCGACCCCCGCGAAGTGTCCGAAATGCGACGATTGGGTCGTCGTCGAACCGGCCCCCATTGCGCTCGTGCCCGCGCCGCCGCGGATCCAAGCGACCCGGGTGGCCGACGCGATCCCGGTGGCGAAACCGCTCCCGCCGGTCGTGATGCCCCGTGCCCCGGTCGTGATGCCGCTATCGCTGCCGGAGCCGGTGGGGATGGTCTACGACGAGACATGGGTCGCACATTCTGTACCGCACTGGCCCGCTGCCGGAGCATTCGCTCGAACGCATTTTCGCGGCGCTGCGGAAGGTGACGTCGCTCTGGCCGGGAAGTTCCGGTGTCCTCCTGCGGAGCTACGCATTTCTCTTACTGTTCTTCGGCATTCTCGCCTTCGGCTGCTGTTTCAAGCCGCTAATCGGGGCCTTGACGAAGGACACCCCCGAGCCGGCCAAGGTGGATCGTTGAAATGTTCCAAAATTCTTGTGCGGCCTGAACTCGCCGGTGTCAGTTAGTACCAAATTCGGGAACGCGCCGGCAACTGACCTGTCAAAAAGATAATCCGGAGAAAATAATCCGTAGGAATAGCCGATTTCACCGGCGGATTCGGATGAGACCGGAAAGGCATTTGATTCGCTCGCAATGCGCACTATATGTTTTGTGCCACCGCGATAGGCCGTGAAGTCGGCTTATCACGTTTGATAACCTACGGTGGCGGGCCGCCACCCCGTTCCGGCCGATGCCGGGCCGGTTTTTCGGTCTGTTCCCGCGCTTACGATAGGTTTATCTGAAAACCTGGTAGCTGACGGGTGCGAAGTACCGCGTTCTCGTTTCAACGGTCGATACCAACATTCGGGGTGTGCTGCGCGGACGGTCTCAAACGTGCAGTCGGTCAGCGACCCGGAAGTCGGATTTTAACCAAGACAGGATGATCCTCCATGTCGCGACTGCGCCGATTCAGCTCCGAAGCTGTGCAATCCCCCCTCGAAACCTACTTGCGCGAAATAAACGAGACCGCGCTCCTCACGGCCGACGAAGAAAAGTCCCTCGCCCGCCTCATCGGCGTCGGCGACACCGCCGCCCGCGACCGGATGGTGCGGGCCAACCTCAGGCTTGTCGTCAACATCGCCCGCGGCTACACCGGCAAAGGCTTGGCACTGCAGGATCTCATCGAAGAGGGTAACCTCGGCTTGCTCCGTGCCGTCGAGGGCTTCGACCCCAACATGAACACGCGCTTCAGCACCTACGCCAGCTACTGGATCAAACAGAGCATCAAACGGGCGCTGGTGAACACGGCCAAAACCATCCGCATCCCGGCGTATATGGTCGAATTGCTCGCGAAGTGGCGCCGGGCGACCAACAAGTTGAACGACGAACTTGGCCGGCCGCCGACGCCGGAGGAGATCGCCAAACTGCTCGGGCTTCCCAAGAAAAAGCTGAGCATCATCAAGAAGGCGATCCGCGTTTACAACAGCACGCCGCAGACGGATCAAAGCGAGGCGGGCTGGAGCATCGACGAGATGCTGATGGACAACCGGTCGAAGACACCCGACGACGAAATGGTCGAAACCGACGACCTCAAGCAAGTGCTGGTTCTGCTCGAAAAGATGGACAAGCGCGAAGCGACGGTATTGAAGATGCGATTCGGCCTCGACGAAGAAGAGCCCAAGACCCTCAAGGAAATTGGCGAAAGCCTAGGCCTGACGCGCGAGCGGGTGCGTCAGATCGAAAGCGAAGCGCTGGCGAAATTGAACGAGAGCCTGTGCGGGGATTGAGCTTCTGGGATTTCCTTGGACGGGAGCGCAGGCGCCGCGGATACTCGCGGCCGAGATAGGCACCGAGCCCACCCGGTCTCGTATTTATGAAACCGACGTGGCTGAAGATGCGCTTCGGCCTCGACGAAACAGAGCCGGCACCCCGAGGAGCGTCAGCCCCTCAGTTCCGCTTCCCAGGCCTCGGCTTGATCCAAAAACTGCGACCGCACGTCGTTGACCTCCCAGCGGTCGTCCGGCTTCAGATAATACTGCGGCTCACGCGGATCGTCC
>JBBRUN010000153.1:0-10641 GCA_038247765.1 Gemmatales bacterium
TGGAAGGTCAAGCTCGGGCCGATGAAAGCCTCCCCCGCCATCGACGGGAAATTGATCGTCTGCGGGGATGTCGAGGGTAACGTGCACGGCGTCGATCTCGCGACCGGCAAGGCGCTCTGGAAGTTCGCCACCGACGGCGAAATCACCTCCGGGGCCAACTTCCACAAAGGCAGCGTTCTCATCGGTTCGCACGATTCCAAACTGTACTGTTTGACGGCCGACGGCAAGAAAACGTGGGATTTCGGCATCGAAGGGCCGGTCAACGGTTCCCCGGCCGTCGTCGACGGCACGACCTTCGTCGCGGGGTGCGACAGCATCCTACACGCCATCGATATCGCCACCGGCAAGGAATTGTGGAACGTCGATCTCGGCGGCCAAGCCGCGGCGACCGCCGCCCTCGCCGGGGACTTCGCCTACGTCGGCCTGATGACGAACCAAGTTATCGCCATCGATTTGAAAGCGAAGAAGAAGGCGTGGCTCTTCGAACCGGCCCGGCGGGCGCAACCGTTCTACGCGTCCGCCGCCGTGACGGACGACCTCGTGGTCACCGGTAGCCGGGATAAGAAAATCTACGCCCTCGACCGCAAGACGGGCAAAGAGCGTTGGAACTTCGCCTGCGAAGACTCGGTCGATTCTTCGCCAGTGATCGTCGGCGACCGCGTTTACATCGGTTGCCAATCGAACACGGCCGAGTTCTACGTGCTCGATTTGAAGACGGGGAAGAAGTTGCAAGAAATGACGCTCGACAGCAGCGTCACCGGTTCGGTCGCCGTCGGCCCCGACTGCATTTTGGTCGGCACCGAGAAGGGCGTCGTCTATTGCTTGGGGAAGAAATAGAACCGCGGCGAATCACGCCAGACCCCTTCCCGCCATGCCATTTCCGTTCGATGCCGCCGGCACGGTACGAGACGTTGCCGAGCAACACCGCTTCGGTGGTGGCGAACTCGTCCGGCCGTCGAGGTCGGGGCGAAGGGGCGGCGGCTCAGCATGTCGGTTCTCGGGGTCAGTTTTTCTTCTTGTCGGCGGCTTTCCACTCTTCGTACTTCTTGATGCCTTCGTCGCGCTTCTTGTCGCCGTCGCCGTCGGTGTCGTCGATGTAGTATTGCGAATAACTGAATTTGATGGATTCGACGTTGCTCTTGCTCCGCGCCGTGAGGCCGAAATCGGCGGGATCCTGCTTTTGCATCAAGGCGCACATGGCGAGCGCGACGTCGCGGGCTTGAATGCCGATGCGTTTGTTGACGCCTTGACCGCCGGGCAGGAATGTCGTGATGATCACGGCCTTGTCGGTCAAATACGGTTCGAGGATTTTGACATCGCCCGCATCGCCGTTTTTGGCGATGAAGGCCATCGCCATGCCGCGGTATGTGCCGGGCCCGGCTTTCACTTCCAGCAACTTCTTGGCGCACTTCATCCCGGTGGTCAGCTTGAGTGTCGTCGAGAGGTTCATGGCATAATAGAGCGAATACGTGTCTTCGCGTGTCTCGATCCAACGGGTGAACAACGACACGTACGCATCTTTGTGCTGGCCGCTGTCGAGTGCGGTCCGGAACGCGGGCTGGTTGATGAATTGACTGGCCAGCGAGGCGTTGCGCGGCGACGGGGCCACATCGGGTGCGCACGATTCCGCGAGCAAGATCGCGGCGATATCCGTGGCGTTGGGGGCGGATCGCCCGCTGCCGTCGTCGCCGGCGTACTGGCGGAATTGGGCCCGCCGCGCCGCGATGGCTTTCGCCAAGTCTTCCGGCTTCCCGATGGCGAAAAGCATCGGCTGGTTGGCCGAGAGGATCAACTCGCGGAACAAATTGCGGGACGATTCCGATTTACCGACGACGGCGAAATACTCTTTGGCACCCGGCAGCTTGTGCTCGTGGACGGCTTTCGCATCGGCCAAGAAGCACTCGACGCGGGCTTTCACGTCTTCGCCGACGGCTCGGGCGAGTAGCATTTCGCAGCGCAGTTGAACCTCGGCGCTCGAGGAATTGGCCAAGGCGTCTTCGATGGCGGGGAGCGCCATGCGGCCGAGGTTTCTCAACTCCCGATGGGCCTGCTCGCGGTCGGGGTACGATGCTTTGGCCAACTGCCGAATCAACTCGCGCGATTTCGTATCGAGTTCGGCGGGTACGGCGAGCGATTTCGGATCGGGGTCGGCATCGGCCGCCATCACCGGTGAAGCGATTACGGCAGCCGTTAGCCAAGAGAGGAGAAGCCGGGTCATCGAATGGCTCCCGAAAATGGGGAAAGTGCTATCGGAGATAAACGAATCCGGGGCACCGTGTTGGTGCCCCGCAAATTGATCGATCCGGCCCGGCGTTACTTCTTCGGAATCGGCGTGGGCAGCGGTTGCGGTTGCGGCTGGTCTTTCTTCGGTTCATCCTTCTTCGGTTCGTCTTTCTTCGGTTCGTCTTTCTTAGGCTCTTCTTCCTTCGGTTGCTTGACGATCCACTCGTTGAACTTCTTGATCGCGGCTTTGCGCTTGTCTTCGGCTTTGTTGTCCTTCTCGTCCTTGAAGTAGTAGTTGTTCTGTTGGAATTTGGCGTGATCTTGCACATTCATCACTTCCAAGCCGTAGTCCTTCGGATTTTGACCCGCAATCTTTATGAACAGACCGAGTGCGAAGTCGCCGAGTTGGATCGTGGCTTGGTTGGCACCTTGGCCGGGGAACGACTGCTGCACAATCGACGTGTCTTCGAAGACTTTCGTGATCTGAGGCAGGTACTTCTTGGCGTCTTTGTGCTGGCCGAGTTGTTGCATCGCGTTGAACTTGATGTACCACTGTCCTTGTGGCGATTCGCCCACGAGGATTTTCGCGGCGTACTTGGGCACTTCGGCCGTCATCTGCCACTGCTGGGCGAACGACATCGCCTGCTGGAGGCCGTTGGGGGACTCGCGGGTGTCGAGCCAACGGGTGACGATCTTCTTGAGGACGACCCCGTACTTGCCCGGGCTGCGGTTGGGGATCATCGCCGCTTGGATGTCGGCGTTGTACATATAGCTGGCGACCGAGGTGTAGTTCCATTGGTTCGTCAGCGTCAATTCGCGGTCGGAATACATCGATTCCAAGAAGGCGAGCACGGCGATTTCCGCCGTCGTCGGCTGCAGGTTTTGCCCGCGCCCGGTCTGCGGGAAGTTCTGGCGGTTCTGAATGCCTTGGTAATGGCCGATGAGCACGGCCCCGAGTTCGTTCGACGGGAGGTCGCAAGCGAGCAGCAGGCCGTGGTAGGTCTTGTTCCGCAGCACTTCGGCGAAGAGTTCGCGGGTCGATTTGTCGTTGCCCAACAGGGTCTTGAACTTCGTCCAGCCCGGGAGTTGGTGGTCGAACTTCCCTTCGGCATCGTTGAGGAAGCACGAGACCCGGGCCTGCATGTCCTCGGCTTCGGCCTTGGGCATGACCAGATCGATGCGCAAGCGAACTTCGGGGCTGCTCTCGGTCGCCAGGGCGTCTTTCAAAGCCGGCACGGCGAAGCGGCCCATCTTCGCGATGTCGCGCGTGGCGGACTCGCGTTCCTTGTACAACGGACTGTTGAACTGGCGCACGAGTTCGCGGGCTTTCAGGGAGTCCGCTTCGTTCACATCGAGCGATTTCGGATCGGCGGTGCTGCCCGCAGTCGGCTTGAACTCCGTGTTTTCCACGGGCTTGGTGCCCGGTTGCACGGGGTACGCGGGCTGGATGAAGACCTGCCCCTTCTGGATTTGCACTTGGACTTGGCCTTGGGCATGGGCCAAGCCCGTAACCGCGAGCAACGCCGCCGAAATCAGTAACGACCGCTTCATGGAACAGCGCTCCGAGTAAATTTCATTGACTCTAGTCTATTGTGCCACGCTGACAACGCGAGCACAATTTGAAAGTGCCAACACTGTTACAATTCATTTGCCGCGGCGGACGGTTTTGAAGACGACCGGCTCTTTGGGCACGTTCTGTAGCCCTCCGGCATTACCCGCTTCGACCGCCGCGATTTTATCGACCACATCCAGCCCTTTGATGACCTTGCCAAAGACGCAGTAGCCCGCGTTGCGGTCAGAAAAGTCGAGCGTGAGGTTGTCTTTCGTATTGATGAAGAACTGCGAAGCGCCACTGTCCGCAGCGACTGCACGGGCTACGGCGATCGTGCCGCGCAGGTTGGAGAGGCCGTTGGTCGATTCGTTCGCGACCGGCTCGCCGGGTTTTTTCAGTGCCATTTTCTGGTCGTAGCCGCCGCCTTGAATCATGAAGTTCGGAACCACGCGGTGGAACGTCAGGCCGTCGTAAAAGCCGTCGTCCACGTACTTCAAGAAGTTGGCGACGGTTTTCGGAGCTTTCTCCGGATTCAGCTCGATCGTGATCGCCCCGAGCGACGTGTCCAGCACGACGATGTTGGATTTGGCCAATTCCTTCGGAACCGGCGCGCCGAGCAAGAGGCCGGCGCTCAGCAACAATGCGGTCGCATTCATGGCACCGGCTCCTCGGGAGGAAGTTACTTCTTGACCTTCACCGACTTGATCGTCACGTCTTCGACGGGGACGTTCGGCGTGCCGCTGCGGGTTTCCGTCTTCACTTCCTTGATTTTATCGACGACGTCCATCCCCTTGGTCACTTTGCCGAAGACGCAGTAACCGACTTCGTCCTTGGCGTTGGCGCGGTCGAGGAAGTCGTTGTCCACGGTGTTGACGAAGAACTGCGAAGTCGCGCTGTCGGCCACGTTGGTGCGAGCCATGGCGACGGTGCCGCGCTTGTTCGAGAGGCCGTTGGCCGATTCGTTGACGATCGCCTTTTTGGTCTCTTTCTTTTCGAGCTTGGAGTTCAAGCCGCCGCCTTGCACCATGAACGTCGGGATGACGCGGTGGAACACGAGGCCGTCGTAAAACTTGTCTTCGACGTAGCCCAAGATGTTGGCGACCGTTTTCGGGGCTTTGTCGGCGTACAGTTCGATTTCGAACGAGCCCATCGACGTTTCGACGACGATGGTCGGGTTGTCGGCCGCAAGCGAGGGGGACGCCGTCGCGGCCATGGCCGCGACGCACAAGAAACTGACGAGCACGAGTTTGACCAGCATGAATCCATCCTCGGGGGAAGGGAAAGCGACGACATCATTCTACATCTGTGGTCTGTTTTGGAAACAGGTAACAGGACAGTGGGAGTTACGACATTAGATGTCAGATGAAACTTGGGGAAGGCCGATCCGCCGGCCCTTGGATTCCGAAATCGGCGCGCTGCACTTCCCACAACCGGAACCGCAAGCTTTCGAATTCCGCAATCGTACGAATCCGGACAGCCAGTAGGCCAAGGCCAATGCGACAATCGCGACCACCACCACTTCTTGAAGAGTCATGGCCGCTTCTCCCGAATGACGAATGACGAATGACGAACGACGAATAACCGATGATTCTCAATCAATACCAAATCAACCGGCCCACTTGGAAGACGGCGAACGCCCCGATGTACGCCAGCGTTGTCATGTAGACGAACGTGAACGCGGGCCAACTCCAACTGCGGGTCTCGCGGCGGATCACGGCCAGCGTCGAGGCGCACTGGCAGCAGAGCGCGAAGAAGACCATCACCGACAGGGCCACGGGAATGCGGTGCCGGCCGCGGACGGGGCTGGCGTTCCAATCTTCGCGCATCGCCGATTGGAGCTGATCATTCTTTTTGTCGTCGTCTTCGTCGTCGACCTCGTACAGGATCGCCATCGTGCCCACGATCACTTCGCGGGCCGGGAAACTGGCGAGTACCGCCACGCCGATGCGCCAGTCCCACCCGAGCGGCTCGAAGATCGGTTCCATCCATCGGCCGGTGCGGCCGAGGTAGCTGTTGCGCTGATGTTCGCCTTTGGTCGCCAAGGCTTTCTTCGCGGCATCCACGCGCAAGAACTCCGGCAACAGCGTCACATCGACGCCGAGTTTAGCCAAGTCGCTGTCGAAGCGATTGTCGGCGAGCTGTTCGCGGATTTCGTCATTGTCCAGCTTCGCCACCGCTTCCAACGCTTCGACGCGCTCTTCGTACTTGTAGCCTTCGGGGCTCGTGTTCGGGAAGTAGAGCGCGGCCCAAACGAGGATCATCGTCGCCAGAATCACGGTGCCCGCTCGGCGGAGGAACGACCACCCCGCATCGTAGACGCGCCGCACGATCATCGGCAGCGACGGCCGTTTGTACGCGGGCAGTTCCATCACGAAGAGCGAACGCTCGCCGCGCAACAGGGTCTTCCGGAGCAGCAGGGCCACGGCGGGTGCCGCGAGGAAGCCCACCATGTACATGGCGAACAGCACCAGCCCGCGGGCCCAAACCGAGTACTCCTCCTTCGGCAGGAACATCCCGATCATCAGGGCGTACACGGGCAACCGGGCCGAACACGAGATCAGTGGCGCCACGAGAATCGTCGCCAGTCGATCCCGGCGATTCTCGATGACGCGCGTCGCCATGATGCCCGGAATCGCGCAGGCGACCGACGATAGCAGCGGTATGAACGACTTTCCGCTCAGCCCGCATCGGCTCATGATGCGATCCATGAGGAACGCGGCCCGGGCCATGTACCCGCAATCTTCGAGTACGGCGATGAACGCGAACAGAATCAGAATCTGCGGCAGGAATTTGATAATCCCGCCGACGCCGGCGATCACGCCTCCGGTCAATAGCGAACGCAACGGGCCGACCGGCATCGCCCCTTCCACCTGCGCACTCAGCCACTGCGTGGCGGTGTCGATCAAATCCATCAGCGGGTCGGCGGCCCAGAAGATCGACACGAAGACGAAGAAAAGCACCGCGAAGAAGACGAGCGTCCCCCAGACGCGGTGCGTCAACACTTTGTCGATTCGGTCGGTTCGGCCGATGGGACGGATCGCCGGTTTGGTCACGCACTTCGCCACGGCTTCGCGGATGCGGGCGAAGCGCGTCTTCGCTTCCACCGCCGGCACCGGGCACCCGGCCGCGGCCAAACGCGAACGGATCTCGACGAGCGTCGATTGCAGCGATGCACCGCGTTGGGCCACGAACCAACTTTCGGTGGCTCCGCTGACATCCAGAATCAACCGCCGCGCTTGGAACGCCGACACGCCCGCCCCGAGATGCTCGACGAGCGCCGCCGTCTCCGATTCGAGCGCGGCCGGCAGCACGAGCCGTTGCGGCGCGGTTTGTGATTTCGCGGCTTCGAGCAGCGTGCGATGAAGCACGTCGAGACCGATGCCCCGATTCGCCTGCACGGGCACGAAGGGAATTCCGAACTCTCGCGTCAGGGCAGCGCAATCGACGATGATCCCCTGCGCCGCCGCGACGTCGATCATGTTCACCGCCACAACGACGGGTTGGCCGAGGTCGAGAAGTTGCGTCGTCAGATACAGGTGGCGATCCAAGTTCGACGCATCGACGATGGAGAGCACCGCATCGGGGGCTGGTTCTTCGGGCCGGCGGCCCAAGAGCAGATCGACGGCGACGAGTTCGTCCGGGCTTCGCGCCGCCAAGCTGTACGTGCCGGGTAGGTCGATCAAATCGATGCGGCTGCCGTCGAACGTGAAGTGCCCTTTTTTCATCTCGACCGTGACGCCGGGATAATTTCCGACGTGCTGGCGCAGGCCCGAAAGAGCATTGAATAAGGTCGATTTCCCGGCGTTCGGATTGCCGACAAGTGCGACGGTGATCGATTTCGGAGTCATGGGCCTATCGCAGAATGGAGACGGTGACGCACTCGGCTTCGCGGACGCGCAGACTGAGGCGCGTGTTGCCGATGCGGATTTCGACCGGATCGCCGAGCGGGGCCAACGCGACCATCTCGACTTCCTCGCCTTCGAGCAGGCCGAATTCATAGAGCCGTTGGACGAGCGCCGGTTCCCCGACGATGGCTTCAACGCGGGCGAATTGACCGGGCTTCACAGTCGAGAGGGGAATCATCCGCGAACCACGGTCACGAGAATCCGCGACGACTCACCGGAGCGGAGGCAAAGCCGGCAATCGGCGATCTTCAACAGGCAGGTCGAACCCGGTTGTTGCATCTGTAGCCGGCAACCTTCGCGCAGGCCGAGTTCGGCCAAGCGGCAAATCCACGCGGGGTCGCCGCCGACTTCGGCGACTTCGGCCCATTCGCCCGGTTTCAACATGTCGAGGGGAATCAGCATGGAAGGAGATCGCAGGTGGGTGCCAACCGTGAGACTCAGTCTCACACAATCTTACTCTGTCCGCGGCGCGTGTCAAGCGCCACCCTGAGATATTGGACAAATCCCGTGCGGTTTTGTTACGGGGAATGTTCAGGCTTTTCGGGAATTTCTCGTTTCCCAGCATCCCGCCAAGACTCAGAGCCATTCCCGCGGGAAAAAGTGGCTGCTCCAATCGGTTTGATCCAATCTTCGCCCCAACGGGGCCTACACCCCTGGCCACCTTCTGCCGTCCCGTTGGGACGAAATTTCAACTGCATTGCACCACAGAACCGCAGTCGCACCGCTCGGGTCACCCCTTCAGTTCTTTCCCGCTCCATTTGCGGGCCTTCCAGCCGTAGTCGGTGAAGCGGTACTCGAACGTCCCGTCCACAAAGAAGTCGATGGCGCCGTACAGCGGCGGGAAGCCGTACTCGGCCCCGTTCCACCACGCCCCGCTCGCGGCTCCGCCGCAGATGTACCAAACGCCGCGATACTCGCAGCGGTCGCAGGTGTGCATGTGCCCGCTCAGGCAGAGCTTCACGTTCGGGTGCTTGCGGAAGATTTCGCTGATCGCCCAGCAATCGACGTGCTGCCAGACTTTGGGGACGAGCACGCCATCGTCCTTCTTGGTGCTATCGCCATAGAGGCTGCTCGTGACGCTGACGATGGGCAGATGGCTGAAGACGCAGACGGGCGTCTCCTTCGGCGTCTTGGCGAGGTCGGCCTTCAACCATTCGAAGTGCTCGTCGGTCAAGACGCCGTACTTCGGCCAGTTGCAGACGCTGTTGAGCGCGATGAAGTGCCAGCCGGCTTTGTCGAAGCTGTAGTACGGCGCGGGCATCTTCAGCACTTCGGTCATCAGCGCGAAGTTCTTCTTTTCCTTCGGGATCGCATCGGTCGGTTCGTCGCCATTCCAGACGTCGTGGTTGCCGAGGCAGGCGTACATCGGCGTTTTCAGATTCTTCACGGCGGCCTTCCACACGTCGATCTGCTCCGCCGCTTTCGCGCCGGTCGTCTTGCCGTCGATCCCCATCACGCTGTCGCCGGAATTGATGATGATGTCCGGCGTCCAGTTCTTCTGGCCGAGCATGTGCTCGAACATCGCCGCGACGCCTTGCGGCGCATCGCGATCCTTGGTGATGTGCACATCGGTGATGTGCGCCGCCCGCAGGGCGACCTTGGCTTTCTCATCGTGACCTTGGGCTCGACCCACGATTCCCAAGCCCGCAGCGGCCGCACCGGCGGCGAACAATTGACGGCGATCGATCACGGCGCAACTCCTGTAGAGCTTGAATCAATCCGAATTTTTTACGGCCATTCGCCTTCGACTGGTAGGCGCAATCCGCGTTCCCCTTCAAAGCTTCACAGCTTCCGCGCAGGTTGCAATTCTCCGGTACCTTCGACTCCACGATGCGCGGTCGCACCTTCGATACAACCCGCACAGGTTCAGCGGGGTGTTCTTCTATGCGTCGCCTTTCGGCCGGATTGCTGCTCGGGTGCTTCGCTTTGCTCGGCTGTCGGACGACGGTCGTCTCTCAGCGGCCGACGGAAGAAGTCGTGGCCCGCGGCGCGACACCACTGGACGAATCGGATCATCTGCGGCTCGCGGCCGATCATCTCGACCGGGCGGACGAAGCCGGGGCGGTGCCGCATTTGATGGCGCACCTCCGCCAGCAACCCGACGCGATCATGGTGCGAGCTTACTTGGGCGAGCTGCTGATGAAGACGGGGAAGCTCGCGGAATCGAAACTCCACTTCGAGCAATTCGCCCGCGATGCCGCCGGGGCGAGCCGGCCGGCGCAGAAACACCTCGTGCACGTCCACACCAGGCTGATGGAACTGGCCGGTCAAACGGACGACACTTTCGGCGAGCAACTGCACCGTGGCATAGGCTTGGTGCTGCTGGTGACGCAGTGGCGCGAGAGCGCCGAGCCGGCCGACGCGGTATTGGTCGAGCGGACGCTGGTGCAAGCGATGAAGTCGTTGAAGAACGCGGACGCCGAGAAGTCGGACGACGCCCGCGTCTGGTTTTACCTCGCCGAAGCGCGCTACGGACTCGGGGAAGTCGCATCGGCGAGAATCGCCATTCGGAAGGTGTTCCGTTGCCAACCGGAGTGGGCCTTGAACGAGCACGAACGGGAGCAGTTAGTCCGACGCGCCAGCGAGTGAGTTTTTTTGCGGGTTTCCCCCCACACCATCGCAAAAAGACTGTCCATTGATGTAGAGACGATGCATGCCTAAGACTTACGTCCGATTGTCGCCCGGAAATTGTCCGCTGAACTCATTTTCAAGACAGATGTTGTTGCGCAAACACGAGGCCCGGGTTAACCCGGGCCTCGTGTAAAAGATGGTGAAGATATCACTTCTTCGGTTTGTCTTTGGGTTTCGTCGGCGACGTCAATGGAACTTTCGGAGGAGCTATAACGGGTGACCGCGGCGGTACGGCAACCACAGGAGGCATCACTACTGGTGGCCTCGGTGGCGCTACCACCGGAGGAGCCACTACTGGTGGCTTCGGAGGCGCTACCACCGGAGGAGCCA
>JBBRUN010000154.1:0-10581 GCA_038247765.1 Gemmatales bacterium
AGCGGTCTGATCGATGAACTTCGTCGCGCTTTGCGTGGTGATCCCGGTCAACTTGCCTTCTTTCACCGACGCGGACGCGACGCGGACCAGCGGGGCCGGCTTGGGATTTTTATCCTCGGCCCGCAGGAACGAAACGAGGATCGCCAGCATTGGGACAACGCACAGCATCGCTTTCATCGGGTCGTTCCGTGGGGTCGGGGAGGTTCGCATCGACGGAACCTGCCCCCACCTCTTATAACAGCCGCATCGCCGAATCGCCACCTTTCCCCGAGTAGCCCATGACCTTCGTGGACGGTCCCATTCAAGATGTGATTTGGAAACCGCTGAACTTCTACCACGACAGCCGGGGCTGGCTCACGGAACTGTTCCGCAACGACGACGTTCCCCCGGAGTACCGGCCCGTCATGGCCTACGTGTCGATGACCAATCCCGGCGTCGCGCGCGGCCCGCACGAGCATGTCGAACAGGCCGACTACTTCTGCTTCATCGGCCCCGGCGTCTTCCGTGTCTACCTCTGGGATGCCCGCCCCGATTCGCCGACCTTTGGGCACCGCGATGTGAAAGATGTCGGCGACGGGGTGCCGTTCGCTCTGATCGTGCCGGCGGGGGTTGTCCACGCCTACAAGAACGTCAGCGACGTTTCGGGGATCGTTTTCAACGCGGCCAACACGCTGTACGCCGGGGAAGGCCGCCAAGGCTGGCGCGGCCCGAAAGGATCGCCCGACTACGTCGATGAAATTCGCCACGAGCAAGTGGAAGGGTCGGAATACTTGCTGGATTGAGACGATGACGGCGCGTTTGTTTGTTCGACGCGCTAGCGAGGGGCCAATAGCCAAGGTGCCGATCAGGGAATGGACTTGCCTAGATCGGGCTGTGATCGTTCGATCGATTCTGGCATGGTGGGCTGAGCCGCCGTCGGAGTTAGTGGCTCCTTCTGCTCCCTTTTGGTGTCGCGTTCAAACTCGCCCGTCCAGAAATTGCGCTTCCACTTCGCTCCCATTCTAGATGGAGAAGGTGGAAGGGAATTGGGGTGTTCTCCAGGATTCAAAGGCCGGCGATCCAAGATCGGTCCACATCCCGAAAAAACAAAGATCACTGCGGCGAACGCCAAGCTGCGGATACGATCCATAGACAGCTACCTTTTATGGCTTGGAAAACTGTGCCATCCATACTTCAACCCCGCGAAGGGTGCTAGCCCAAAAACCCAGTTTACTCCGAAGCCCCTATTGACCTTCGCTGTACCCCAAGCTCACAATGCTGTATTGGGTCGCCTTTGACTCAACGCCCGGCTCGCGCTGGTGAGCGCGCGCCAACCGGCCCCGCTGCACGGCCGGTTCAGCAACGAAAGGAACGTGTCGAATGTCCCGTTGGATAGTCAAACTCGCGGCGATCTCCGCCTCATTTCTCGCCGGCTCCGCCTCCGCGGCGGACGAGGCGCCGAAGCCTTCGCAGGGTTCGTACGTCGTCATCGTCGGCGTGTCCGAAACGGCCGACAAAACCATCCAGCCGCGCCCCACGGCCGCGACGGACGCCAAGGCCCTTTACGATCTCTGCACCGACAAAAAATATTCCGATGTGCCGGCCGACCGCGTCGTGCTCCTGACGTCCACCGTCGATGAAAAGCGCAAGTCGCTGGCGGCGACGAAAGAGAACATTCTCAAGGCCGTGCACGACGCCTTCGCCAAGACGGGCAAAGACGATACCGTGATCGTGGTGCTCTTGGGCCGCGGGGCCGCCGCCGGCGAAAGGACCGTCTTCTTCGCGGCCGATAGCACTTTCAAAGACCGCGAAAAGAACGCCGTGCTCGGCAGCGACCTCGAAACGGAGATGAAGACCGCCAAGCAACAGCGGATCGCGCTGCTGCTCGATCTGCACTTCAAAGGGTACGACGCCGGGAAAGAAGCGGTCGTCGAACCGAACCTGCGCGACATCATGGCCGGCCTCTTTGGCGGCGAGGAAAAAGGCGAGCAACCGATGCCGCCGAATCGCTTGCTCATGTTGGGCAACGTCCCCACGGCCGATCCGTTCACCGTGGGCGAAAACAGCCTGTTCACCGCGACGCTGCTCGACGCCCTCAAAGGCAAAGCGGACGTCGAAGGGTACGAACCGGACGGCCTCGTGACGGTCGACGAGTTGGTGAAATACCTCGAAAAAGAAATGCAGGAACAGGCCCGCAAATTGGGCAAGACCACCAAAGAAAAGGAATCGACCCCGTTCATCGTGGGAGAAGAGCACACCCACTTCGTGCTGACGAAGAACCCCGCGGTGACCGAGACGGTCGAGAAGCGATTGAAAGCGCTCGGGAAGTTGGTCGCGGCCGGGAGTCTCACGAAGGAACTCGCCGCCGAAGGCCAGGGCCTGTTGCACCGGATGCCGAAGTTGAAGTCGCCGCAAGAACTGCGCAAGCGGTTCCAAGACCTCGCCGATGCCAAGATCACGCCGGAAGTCTTCGCCGCCGAAGCCAAGTCGATCAAAGCCAAGCAAGTCTTGGATACCGACGACGCCGAAGCGTTCGCGACCAAAGTGCTGCGGGCCGTCACGCTCGTCGATGAAAAATACGTCAAGAAGACGGTGCCCGCCGATCTGACCATCGCCTCGATCCGCGGCCTGTACCGCCGGCTCGAAGAAGGACTGACCGAGGACCTCGAAGCCAAGCTGAAAGATTCGAAAGACTGGAAGTCGTCCGACATGAAGGACGTGTTGAAAGCGGCCCGGATGCAACTCGGCGTCCGCGAGGACATCGCCGGTGACAAAGACGCCGATACCGCCATCACCATGATGCTGGGCAGCCTGAAAGATCCGCACACCGTCTACTACGACTTCGACACCATCAAGAAAGAAGACAGCCGGCTGCGCGGCAATTTCAGCGGGGTCGGCATCCAGATCCGCTCCGACATCGCCAAAGACGCCATCCTCGTCGTTTCGCCCATCAAGGGGAGCCCGGCGTACAAAGCCGGCATCCAAGCGGGCGACTACATCGTCGGCATCAAGCGCGACAGCGATCCGGAAGGCAAGCCCCTCAAAGGCGACGCCCCCAAGGAATTCACCACCAAAGGCATGAAGATCGACCAAGCGCTCGAGATCATCCTCGGCAAAGCCGGCGTGCCGATCACGCTCGTCGTCGAGCGCGATGGCGTCGCCAAAGACTACGTCATCGAACGGGGCCGCGTCTCGGTCGAAACCGTTCTCGGCGTGAAGCGCGACGAGAATGACGATTGGAGCTTCTACATCGATCCGGCCGAAAAGATCGCGTACATCCACCTGACGCAATTCGCCCCGCAGTCGGCGAACGAGATCGCCGCGGTTCTCGAAAAACTCAGCGGTACCGGCCTCAAGGGGCTCGTGTTCGATCTCCGCAACAACCCCGGTGGCACCCTCCAAGGCGCGCTGACGATCAGTTCGTTCTTCATCGACAGCAGCAAAGAGAAACTCGACGTGGTGAAGATCCGCGAGCGCGGCGGCCGCGAAGACGTGCTGACGACCAAAGAAGCCCGCGTGAAGGAGACCTACACCAACTTCCCGATGGCCGTGCTCATCAACGGCGGCAGCGCCAGCGCCAGCGAGATCGTCTCGGCGTGCCTCCAAGACTACCACCGCGCCACGATCATCGGCGAGCGCAGCTACGGCAAAGGCAGCGTCCAGCAAGTGATGCCGTTCGCGATCACCAAGGGCCAGATCAAGCTGACCACGGCCCGGTACTTCCCGCCGAGCAACAAGAACATCGACAAGTACAGTACCGGTGGCAAACCCGAAGACGAATGGGGCGTAAAGCCGGACAAAGACTTCGAAGTGAAGATTCCCAAAGTAGAACTCCGCGACTTCGCCGAGTACTTCCGCGAACGCGAATTGATTCCGAAGAAAGTCGGCGAGCCGGCCCCCAAGAAGGAATACAAGGACAAGCAACTCGAGAAGGCGCTCGAATACGTGAAGGGGCAGATCAAGGTCGCCGGCAAGGATCGCTGATGGCGGAAAGAGTTCGGCCGCAGAGCAACGCGGATCAAATCGGGACAGACTGGTTCGGAAACTCGGTTTCCGTTTCTCTCATCCCGCTCGGATCCGAGTTCATCCGCGGCCGATTCTAAGATATGGTGCCGCAGGGCTTAGACGGCAAACATGACTCGGCGACGGCCGGGTGATTCCACTCCGGTATTTCCGGTCGTTCCCTTGTTTCCCAATCGACCCCGCCTAAACCAATCCTCTGCAAATTGCCGTGCCCCGACCCGGGGCAATTTCGAAGGAGTTCCCCGATGGCTGCGCGGTGCATACTGGCTTTGACCTTGGCCTTCGGCCTCGTCTCGGGCGTTTCGGCCCAAGAAAAATTGAAATTCGAACCGAAATTCGAAGTCAACAAAGCCTTTTACCAGAAGGTTTCGACTAAAGTCGATCAAGTCGTGAAGGTCCAAGGCGGCGCAGACCTCAAACTCAATCACGAACAGACCTTCCTGTTCAAGTGGCTGCCGGTGAAGCTCGAAGCGGACAAGTGGACCGTGAAGCTCAGCATCGAAGGCGCCATCTTGAAGGTGGACATCGCCAGCAACCCGGTCAATTACGATTCGACCGCCGAGCAACCGGCCGCGGGGAACAACCCCGGCTTGGCCGACTTCTTCAAGAACCTCATCGGCACCGAATTCACCATCACCTACGGCAAAGGCATGGTCGTCGACAAGGTCGAAGGCCGCGAAGACTTCCTCAAGAAGCTCGGCACCACGAACCCGCAGATGGAAGCCCTGCTGAAGAAATTGCTCTCCGACGAAGCCATGAAGGAAATGGCCGACCCGACCGCCGGCCTGATGCCGGGGGCCGATAAAGCCGCCGGGATCGCCTCGGGTGAGACGTGGGAAAAGAAGACCACCATGCCCCTCGGCCCCATCGGCACGTACGACCGCACCCTGAGCTTCAAGTACCTCGGCAAAGACGCCGAAAAGAAAGATTTCGACAAAGTCGAAGTCACCGCGAAGCTGCTCTACAAGGCCCCGAACGCCGACGCCGACGGCCTGCTCTTCCGCATCAAGGGTGCGACCCTCGACACGGTCGACCCGAAGGCCGGAACGTTTTTGTTCGACTCGAAAACGGGTCAGATCGTCAGCGGTACGATCGCCGTCCGCATGTCGGGCAAGTTGAACGTGACCATCGGCACGACCGAAACCGAAGTGCAATTGGTCCAAGACCAATCGACGACGATCGAGACCGCCGACAAGAGCTTTTTGCCACCGAAGAAGTAACCCGGATCGCCGCGTATCCCCGATCAACCCGACGGTGTCCCGTCGGGTTGTTTCGTTCCAGGAGGCATTGCCATGCGGGTCGCCGTCCTCGGTTCTCACGGTCAACTCGGCCGCGATTTGGTGCCGCGATTACCGGGCGAGGTCATGGCCCTCACCCGCACGGACATCGACTTGTCTATGCTGGAAAGTACCACCGCGCGACTCGCCGAAATCCAACCGGACGTCGTCATCAATTGCGCGGCGTACAACCTCGTCGACAAAGCGGAGGCGGAACCGGATCTCGCTTGGCGGGTCAACGCCAACGGCGTGCGCGACTTGGCCAAAGCCGCGGCGGCCATCGGCGCCCGGTTCGTCCACTTCAGCACCGATTACGTCTTCGGCCTCGACGCGGGCCGAACTTCCCCGCTGACCGAAACCGACCTCCCCGGCCCGGTGAGCGTCTACGGGGGGAGTAAACTGGCCGGCGAGCACTTGGCCCTGGCCGCGAATCCGCGAGCGCTCATCATCCGCACCTGCGGGCTGTACGGCGTCCACGGCACCGGCGGCAAAGGGGGGAACTTCGTCGAGACGATGCTGCGCTTAGCCGAGCAGGGGAAGTCGGTGAAAGTCGTCGATGACCAGCATTGCACGCCGACGGCGACGGCCGATCTCGCCGAGGCGACTGTCCGGTTGCTGGCCACCGGCGCGACGGGTTTGTTCCACATCACGAATGCCGGTTCGACGACTTGGTTCCAGTTGGCCCGCGAGATTTTCCGGCAGGCGCATTTGAGCGTCGATCTCATGCCGATCACGAGCGGGCAGTTCGGTGCGCCCGCCCGACGACCGGGGTACAGCGTGCTCGATGGCGGGAAGTTGGCGAAGATCGGGATCGAATTGCGGGAATGGCCCGAAGCGCTGGCCAGCTATTTGGAGACGAGGAATGTGATTTGAATAGTCACGGTGAACTGGCGAGGAATCGAGGCGCCTCCGGTGAACCTCAGGCGTCCGACGCCGAGGCTAGGCAATCAGGTTTAGCTTTCGGAGCTTTCGCTGCTTTCGCTGCTTTCGGCAGGGGGGTGTGCGGAATGACCGAAACCTGAAACCTAGAGTTGGCTCAAAGGGAAGGGCAACGATTCTTAGAGCTCTGACAAAATGGGCCCTACGAAAACCTCCGAGAATCGTTGCTACATCCGCACCCAGCAGCCGCATGATTTCCGATCGACGGAATGTTCCCGTAAGCTAATTCGCAACCGCTCCCAGTGAGAGTCCGTTGTGAAAGCCATCGTTTTCGACCGGTTCGGCCCGCCCGAAGAAGTCCTGCAAATCCGCGACGTACCCGAACCGACACCCGCCTGGGGCGAGGTGAAGGTGCGGATGATCGCCAGCCCGATCAACCCGTCCGACTTGCTCTACATCGGCGGGCAGTACGGATTGACGCCGCCGGCGTTCCCCGCGACACCCGGTTTCGAGGGCGTCGGCACCGTCGTCGAAAGCGGCGGCGGCATCGTCGGCTGGATGCGAAAAGGCAAGCGCGTCGCCGTGTTGAATAGCCGCGTCGGCAATTGGGGCGAATTCACCGTGGCGTCGTCGAAGCAGGTCATCCCGATCCCGGACGACATTCCGGACGAACAAGCCGCGAGTTTCTTCATCAACCCGGCCACGGTGATCGCGATGACCGAGGGTGTGCTGAACGTCGCCGACGGCGCTTGGCTGCTGCAATCCGCCGCCGGCAGTGCATTGGGCAAGATGGTCATCGCGTTCGCCAAGCACCGCGGTTTCCGCACCATCAACGTCGTGCGACGGCCGGAGCAAATCGACGAATTGAAGAAGCTCGGGGCCGACGAAGTCATCTTGGAGAAAGACGGCCTCGAAGAACAAGTGAAACGGATCACCGGGGGCAGCGGCGTGAGTTTTGCCATCGATCCGGTCGGCGGAACGACGGGCACGCAAATGATTCAATCGCTCGGTGCCGGCGGGACGTGCGTCCTGTACGGACTCCTGTCCGGCGAACCGGTGACGGTCGATCCACGGCTGTTGATCACGGGGAGCAAGATCGTCCGGGGCTTCTGGCTCGCCGATTGGATGAAGTCGCTCGGCCTCGTCGGCAAGCTACAGTTGATCCGACAGATCCGCGGCCTGATGACGGCGGGCATTCTCCGCACCGAGGCCGGCGTCGCCTATCCGCTGGATCGCGTGCAAGACGCTGTGCGGGAAGCCGCGGCGCCGGGCAAGTCGGGCAAAGTTCTTCTGAAGATCGCTTCGTAAACAGCCCGTCTCTGTTTCCCGCCGGGCCGCGTTCTATAAACCGTCAATGCCGGACTTCTACCCGTGTTCTGCCGCTTTTCCCGCCCACGAGACCGCCATGAGCGACTTGGTGAAATTCCGCCCCGGCTTGGAAAATATCGAAGCCGCGAAATCCGCCATCAGCGAGATTGACGGCAAACGCGCCGTGCTGGAATACCGGGGCATCGCGGTCGAAACGCTGGCGAAGCAGAGCTGTTTCGAAGAAACGTCTTGGCTGCTGATGAAAGGGGAGCTGCCGACGCAACGGCAACTCGCGGAGTTCGACTACGAACTCCGCCAAGCCCGAGCCGTGCACTACCGGCTGAAAGATTTGATCAAATGCCTGCCGGCGACGGGCCACCCGATGGACGCGCTGCAGTGCACCGTCGCCGCGCTCGGGGCTTTCTATCCGAGCCGCACCGTCACCGACCCCGCGAAAAATTGGGAGGCGTGCATCAAACTCACCGCCGCGCTCCCGACTATGGTCGCAGCCTTCGCCCGCACCCGCCGGGGCGAAGAGATCATCGAGCCGCGTGACGACCTCGATCACGCGGCCAACTTTTACTACATGACCTTCGGCCGCGAACCGACCCCCGCCATCCGCAAAGTGCTCGACGCCTGCTTGATTCTGCACGCCGAACACAACATGAACGCCAGCACCTTCACCGCCCGCGTCGTCGGCTCGTCGCTCGCCAACCCGTACGCGTCGATCTCCTCCGCCCTCGGCTCGCTCTCCGGACCCCTGCACGGTGGCGCCAACGAAGAAGTGCTGATTCAACTCGAAGAGATCGGTTCGACCGAGAATGTGAAGCCGTGGCTCGACGCCAAGCTCGCCAAAGATCCGAAGCACAAGGTCATGGGCTTCGGCCACCGGATTTACAAAGTGAAGGATCCGCGGGCGACGGTGCTCCAAGAACTCGCCGAACAGGTGTTTGCCGAAACGAGCCGGCCGAAGAACTACGAGATCGCCCTAGAACTCGAACGCGTGTGCGCCGGTATTTACGGCGTAAAAGGCGTCTACCCGAACGTCGATTTCTACTCCGGCACGGTTTACCAAGCCTTGGGCATCCCCACCGACGTGTTTACGCCGATCTTCGCCATCGGCCGCGTCGCGGGTTGGCTGGCCCACTGGCTCGAACAACTTCAGGGCAATCGGATTTACCGCCCGGAGCAGGAGTACACGGGCAAAACGAACGCCCCGTACACTCCGCTGGAAAAGCGACCGTAGGATTTGCCAGCTCGAAGGTTTCGTTCTGCCTTTCGGCGTGATCTTTCCGGGCACGCCCGAATTGTCGGCCGCGTATCTTTGGCTCTTCGGCGGCACGCACATCGTGCTGACGCTCACGTTCCGCCGCAGTTTGGCCGGCGTCTACTTCGCCAAGCGGGGATGATTTTCGGCCTTGCGCTTCTACTCTGAGTTCAGGTTGAGCCACTATCTCAATAAACGACGCGCATGGATCCCGTCGGCTACCTGATTTTTGAAGGGGTGCGACGATCGGTCGTCGCGCGGGACGCGGGCCGGCCTTCGATGGATGCGATCGTCATCGAACTTGGAAAACCCGATTCGCAGCAGTCGATCGATTTGGCCGACCTCGACACGACCAAAAGCGTGATTCCCCGCGATCATCGCTATATCCTCGGAAGCGAATATCCGCTCTTGGTGCTGGGAAGAGAACCGCCCCGGTTCATCGTCCGTCCACTGAATAATGCTAACGCATTGACTCGTTTGACGGCCATCGCGAATGTCCGGCTCACCTAGGGGAGTGATCATGCTGCTTGCCGAATCGAGGATCCAGACGATCCTCCCCTACTTGTTGCATCTTGCATTCGTCGAGATTCGCAATTTGGCCGGCGACGCCGCGAACTCGGCTCAGATCGCCAAACTCGCGGATGTGATGGAGTTCCTCCCCCGGGCCTTTGAGTCCGGCTGCCGGCCAATCGAAGACTTCGTGATCCGCGAACAATTCGAAGAGTACCGGCGCGACTTCCCCAACTCTTGGTATGCCCAGCGCTACCTCGCGATTCTCGACGGCCTCGACACACCCACCAATTACTGAAGGTTCTCGTTGCCATGCTCGATGCCGGCTTCATCCGCGACAACCTCCCCGCCGTGAAGGCCAACTGCGCGAACCGGAACGCCGCGCCCGACCTCGACCGCATCGTGGCGCTCGACGACGAACGCAAAAGGTTGCAGCGCGTCGCCGACGAAACCAAGGCGAAACAGAACGAGATCAGCAAGAAGTTTCCGGCGGCCAAGTCGCCGGAAGAAAAAGCTTCGCTGAAAGAGGAAAGTGGCAAACTCAAGGAACAAGTCGCGGCGACGGATGCGCAGTTGAAGCAGGTGCAACTCGATTTGCACGCGGCGCTGATGACCGTGCCGAACATGACCCACCCGAATGCGCCGGTCGGCAGCGATCCATCGTCGAACAAAGTCGTTGCGGAATTCGGCACGAAACCGACCTTCGATTTCAAACCGAAGGATCACTACGACCTCATCCACGAACTCGATCTCGCCGACCTCGAAGCGGGGGCGCGGGTCGCCGGTCAGCGGTTCTATTTCTTGAAGAACGAAGGCGTGCTGCTCGAACTCGCCCTCGTGCAATACGCGATGCAGACGCTGATTCGACACGGGTTCACGCCGGTCATCACCCCGGACTTGGCCCGTGTCGATGTCCTCGAAGGCATCGGCTTCATGCCGCGGGACAACGCCGAGACCCGGCAGGTTTACACCATCGCGGACACGGATTTGTGCCTGATCGCCACGGCCGAGATCACCCTCGGCGGCATGCACCGCGATCAGGTCTTCGACGAAGCCGATCTGCCGAAAAAGTACGTCGGTTTGTCGCACTGCTTCCGCACCGAAGCGGGCGCCGCCGGGCGCGACACCCGCGGCCTGTACCGCGTCCACCAATTTACCAAAGTCGAGATGTTCGCATTCTGCACCCCGGAGCAAGGCGAAGCGATTCACGAACAAATCCGGGCCATCGAAGAGGAAATCTTCAACGGCCTCGGTATCCCGTTCCACGTCATCGACACGTGCACCGGCGACCTCGGCGGCCCGGCCTACCGCAAGTACGACCTCGAAGCGTGGATGCCC
>JBBRUN010000155.1:0-10578 GCA_038247765.1 Gemmatales bacterium
ATTCCCATCGCTTGCCCCGCCGCTCGACGTAAACGAAGCGAACAATGAGACTTTGGCCAAATTGAAGCGGGCCGCGACCGTCTTCCAAGACCCGGCGCTCGCCCTCAAGGCCGAGCAAGCCGACGACCGCCTCTTGGCTGCGGCGGTGCTGATGCTGCAGTACCGCACGCCGATCCGGGGAAAACCGAATGCGACCGAACCGGTGGCGTTGGAAGAATCGCAAGCGATTCTCAAAATCCTCGCCGAGGCCGATTGGACCACCAAAAGCGATCCCGAACTCGCGGCGAAGCAAGCGTTCCTCCAAGCTGGTATTTCGAAACACCCGAAGTTCGCCAAGATCCGGCCTAATCCCGGCGACGACCTCAATGCGCTGTGGAAAGCCGAACTCCAACGCTGGCTCACGGCCGACGGTAAGGAATACCGGATTCAGAAGTTCGTGCCGAAAGCGAAGTAAGAGGCATCGGCCCTCCACTTCTTCTGAAGCTCGCTAAAAGTGTGGCCATGTGGCCACGCGGCACAGACTTGTGCCGCGTGGATCATTGAAATTCAGCCCAGTCACTCGCATATCTCTGCTTCCATTCGCCATTTACACGAATTCAACCCAGCGCGAAAAAACCTCTGCGCGTTCCTCTCGGCCTACGCTTTTTCACTTTCGCCATTCGCGCAGATGCTGAAAATCGATGCGGGCCAATAGAGGTTTCGCTAGATTATGGGAAGCAGCCGTCAACTATGGGAATCAATTTTCTGCCCCAGGTCGCAATTTTTGACTTTTCACTAAACTTTCCCCCCCTTTTTTTCCTATGATGGCAGATAATCGGTTGACTCTACGGGAAGAATTGCAATTATAGACTCAGAGTTCGCTTCCCTGGCGAACTCATCACGAGGATGTTGCGATGCGTTTACGTCTCGAGTACTTGGAAAGCCGCGAAAATCCGAGCGGTCCGAGCTTGGTGGATCCGACCATGCCACCGCCACCGATAGCATTCCCGCCGTCGGTATTGCCACCGGCACCCGCGCCGACCCCGCCACCCGCACCGGCACCTTTCATTCCGAACTTGCCTCCGCCGAACCCGTACCCGTTCTGGTAAAATGCATGGCGCGACTCTCCTCCGCGTCCACGAAAATGCCCCCGGCCTTCCGGGGGCATTTTCACGTGCTGATCGGCACGAGTCACGCCACGAAGTTGCGCGGATCTTCGATGGTGCCCGTCAAGGCGCTCGCTGCGACCGTGAGCGGGGACGCCAAGTAGACCTTCGCCTCGCGGTGACCCATTCGACCGGGGAAGTTTCGGTTGGTCGTGCTGATGCAACTGATCGGCGTATTCAACCGGCCGAAGGTGTCCGACGGGCCACCCAAACAGGCCGCGCACGAGGCATCGCCGATCTTGGCCCCGGCGTTCAAGAAAATGTTCCGCAGACTCACCCCCCCGATCATCTCCGTGTCCAAGCCGCGGGCGACTTCGGTCGTCGCCGGCACAACGAAGGTATCGATCCGCACTTCCTTGCCTTGCAAGATTGCCGCCGCGGCACGGAAGTCGGTGAGTTTGCCACCGGTGCAACTGCCGATGTAAGCCCGGTCGAGCTTGGTTCCCTTCAGCTCGGTCACGCAGGCTTTGTTGTCCGGGCTGTGCGGCTTGGCGACGACCGGTTCCAACTTCGACACGTCGTAGACGTATTCGCTGAAGAAGCCCGCCCCCGCCTGCGGCTTGAACACGGTGTACGGTTTGCTGCCCGTCTTCACGCCGCGCTCGTCCACGTACTTCGTCGTGACTTCGTCGGCCGGGATGATGCCGTTCTTTCCCCCGGCTTCGATGGCCATATTGCACAGCGTCATACGCTCTTCGATGTTGAGCGCGAACACACCGTCGCCATCGAACTCGAGCGCCCGGTAGGTCGCCCCATCGACGCCGATGTCGCCGATAACGGCGAGGATCAAATCCTTGGCCATGAGGTACGGCGGCAGTTTGCCGGTGAAGACGACGCGGATCGTCGGCGGCACTTTCAACCACGTTTTGCCGGTGCCGAGGACGAAGGCCGCGTCGGTGTTGCCCATGCCGGTGGCGAACTCGCCGAACGCCCCCGCGGTGCAGGTGTGGCTATCGGTGCCGAGCAAAATTTCTCCCGGCCGCGTGTGCCCTTCCTCGGGCATGGCGATGTGGCAGACGCCTTTGTAATTCTCAGTGCCGACGTCGTAGTAGTATTTCAGCCCCTGTTCCTTGGCGAACTCGCGCAGCACCTCGACATTGCGATTCGCCATCGGGTCGGCGGTGAAGATGTAGTGATCCGGGATGATGACGAGCTTGTCCGGATCCCAGACCTTCGCATTCGCTCCGAATTGCTTTTTGAAGATGCCTATGGTGCCCGGCCCGCACACGTCGTGGGTCATGAGGACATCGACATCGACCCACACGTTCTCGCCGGGGCGGACGCGATCCCGTTTGGCGGCCTTGGCCAGCACTTGCTCGGTCATCGTCATGGTCATGGGAATTCTCGATCGGCGGGAGAGATTGCGATATGGGAATGATACGGACGCCGCGATGCACAAACGGAGTGTTTCAATCACCCGCACAGGGCGATGTAGCCCACGATGGCGGCGAGCGCGGAGGCGAAGGCGAGTGCCAGAGACAACAGTGACGATTGAAAGAGCGACATCGGCAGCTTCCTAATTTCCGGCCCGGTCGTCGTTCTCGTTCGGGAGGCGGGGTCTATAGTCATCGCCGAAGATCGCCGGCAATTGTGTTCTCGGCGGAGCTGGCGGCGGCGGCGGTGCTGGAGGAGGCGAAGGCGGCGGTGCTGGAGGAGGCGAAGGCGGCGGTGCTGGAGGAGGCGGCGGTAGTGGTGGAGATGGTGCCAGTATGATGGCCGGTTCGGGCTTCACCGCAACTAGATTCGCGCTGGCGTTCCCGCCCTCGTTCGCCCAAGTTTTCCACTCGTAGTCGAGCCGGATCCACGCGGTGGAACGGGCGAGCAATTCGACGGTCGCCACGGTGGCCATCGACACGGCTATGGCGACGGGCCACATCAATTCGACGACGGTGACGAGGAGCACCCTTTCGGGTGTCAGTGTCAGGAGGGTGCCGATCGCGCCGAAAACGGCTGCGGCGCCAGCCAGCAGCGTGCGGATCCGCAATTCGCTCTGCTTGTCGCGTTGCCAGCGATCCACGCTGGCTTGATATTCGCGCTCGTAAACCTCGGCGCCGATGTATTGGGCCACATCGCCATCGGTGTCGTCGTAACCGACGGCTTCTTGATTCCCGCGCCGCCGGTGGGCCCGGCCGTGGCTGGCTTCCCGCTCCCGAGTTGCCCAGTCCGGCCGGGCACTGTGCAGTTCGCGTCGGCGAGCGGCCAAGCGGCGGCGGTCGATCCAAGCGTCGATGCCGATGCCGACCAACAACGCGAATGCCGTGGCGAACGCCGCCGCAGAAATCGCGCGCGTCGCCCACTCCGATGCTCCGGCGAAGAGGAACAACCCGAAGGCCGGGATCGCGGCGAGCGCAGTCGCCGTCCATAAGCGGGACTTCGGTCCGCGTTCCGATGCGGTATGTCTTCGTCCGGTAGCCATCAGTCGATTTCCGCCAATGCGGGGATTCGGAGTTCACCCGCTTCATCGACAAGACCCGGCCGGAAGACGCGCCGGACGACACCCGTGACCAAGCGACTACCGCTGGTCGGCGTGACCCAGCCCGGTTTGTGATCGTGCAAGTTCCGCGGGGTGAAGATTTCCAGCTTCAGCGCGCTGCGGAGGAAGCGGCCGATCTCTTCTCCGAAAAGCCGGGCCGGTTCGCCGCGGTTGGCGTGGGCTTGATCCCAATAAATCGAAAATAATTCCAACGCCGACTCCAGCAGGTAGCCGCCGCCGATGGCATCGGTCAGTTTGGCCACGCCGGCGCGGTATGGGTGATCTGCCGGCCAGAGTTGTGCGGCGCGTTGCAAGGCGTCGAATCCCTCGGGGATTCGCCCCGCCGAGAGGACTCGCTCCGCGCGCTTCAAGACCGTGTCGCCCCGTTTGTAGCCCCACGTGCCGGGTCCGATGGGCTCGCCCACGGGCGTGGGATGGAACACGCTCGTCTGCGCGACTGCGTCGGGCGGCGCGGTCGCCGGATCGATCGCTTCGATTCCGAAACTCCGGAGCCAAGAAGCGATGAGCGGAAACGCGGCGTCGACCGACTGCCAAGACTCGGCCAATTCGATGGCGGATTCATCGGGAACCTCACCGAGCGAAATCGCACGCGCTTTGGCCCAGCGCCCGTCGCCCCAGAGGTTGTCGTTCGTTGGATCCGATCGAAAGAGTTCGTGGAATCGGGCCAGTGCCGAATCGGCGGCTGTGGGGCCATCGCTGATGATGACCCGCGCCGCGGCCGGTGCCGGGGAATAGCGCCGGACTTCGAGCCGGGTGCCCGTGGGGCTATCGTCGATCCGCGTGATGGCTTCCGGCCAAGCGGGTCGATCTTCGCCAGGTAGTAGGTCCGGGTACGCGACGCACCAGCCCCGATGGCTCAAGGCTCGCCACCACGCGGCTTCCACACTTTCGGGATTGTCCGCGACATTGCGCAATAGCGCATCGAACCAGTCTCCGCCTTCGATTCCTCCGATCCAACGGGCGAATCGCGCCTTCGCGTCGGCTTCGGGCGGAGCAGGTCGGCGATTCAACGAGGCCCGTTCGCAGGCGTCGAACCAAGCGACCAACGGCACCGGTGTTACGTTTCCGCAAACCGGTGGCTTCGGTAAGACCGACCATGCGGAAGTCGTCGGAGGCGCGGCCACGGGGGCACTTTCGAACGAACACGCCGGCGACGCCGGAGCACCGAGGCACAGCACAGGATTGGGAAAAGGCTCTCCGCCTAGGAAATGCACGCGGCAACCGGTCGCGCTCGGCTCGTCGCCGGGACGGAGCCGAAGTTCCCCGCTCAGCCCGGATCGCTCGATCCAGCGACGCAGCCAGGATTCCAAAATCTTCCACGCGTCGTCGTCGCGGACATGTCGGGTCCAGATATCCGCGACTCGCCATGCGACCGCCGCGGCCGCCGCCCGCTCCGGGGCGAGTTTCACCTCGACTTGCAGTTCGGCCAGCACGTCCTTGGCCCCGATACTGGCCGTCGAAGCCGTCCATTCCACTTCGCGCCAAACGGCCGTCGGTATTTCGGTCGAACTCACGTCGCGGAGCAATTGAAGCAGCAGCGTCACCGGTTGGTTTCGGAGCTCGGCAGTCATCGCTTCCGACAAACGGCCGCTCAACGTGGACGGATCCGGGGCGAGCGCCAGGCAGAGGTTTTCGATTGCCGTCGCGATCTCGTCTGGCGAGGGCGGGCTGGGGCCGAAGAGCTTGAAGCCGAAGCCCGATTTCGATTCGCGGAGGCGCTTGGCCAGTCGCTCGGAAGCCGCGAGCAATTCCACGTGGGACCGCGCCCCCGCGAGGAAGGTGTTCCATTCCGGCCATTCGTGCGCGAGGCTCGCAGTGCTGAGCCATTGCGCGGCCAGTTCGAAGGGGTCGTTCGCCGGCCGCGCGGTGGCGTCCCAGTGCGCGAGGTATTCGCGCAGTCGATCGAGGTCGCGCATCGGCCCGGACAAATCGACCATCGGCCACTCCGTGCGATCAAATATCCCCGCGTTGGGCCGGTGCCACGTACAGCTCCCCCGCCGTTTGATCGACGGCGATCCCTTCGTTTCCGCGACCGTCGACGACGCGGAACTCGAACTCCGACGCGTCGTCGTAACTGACGCTCAGATGAGGGCCTTGGATGCCATCCGCGAATTCGAAGGCGAGGAAGTTGTGGAAGCCGTCGTCCCCCGGGAACTTCCGTTGCAGGATGAACCGCTTGGAATCGATCTGGCTCTGGGACAATTCGGCCACCGGGATTTTCACCGGCTCCCGCTGGTGCAGTTCGAAGTAGGGTGCATGCTCTTCGAAGAGGCTTTTCACCGCGCCGATAATTTTGGTCTGGTGGCCGACGTCGAATGGCAATCGATTCGCCAAACCGCTGTCGAAGCAGATTTCGATTTGGGGTTCTCCTTCCATCGTCGCGAGGGCGAGGGCCGCCCCCTTGGCCGTGGCATCCTTGGCGTTGGTCGGATCGAACGTGAAGCGCTGCTCGTCTTCCAAGAAGGGCACTGCCAAGTTCCGGCGCAGGGTCTGCTGCAAGAAGGGATAACGCACCGAATTGCCGGAAACGACGACCCAATGGACTTCCTGCGGGGCGGCTTGGTCCGAGTATTTGGAACCGAAAACTTCGTGGATGAGCTTGTTGCAGTTGCGGATGCCCTTCATCATCGGCTCGTAGATGAGCGCGTCGATTTCGACCCGGCTGATCGAGATCGCGTCCAGCTTCTTTTTCATCGCCACGACTTGCTCGGTGGTGCCGGCCAGCAAGATTTCGCTCAATTTATTGGTGCTCTTTTCCCACGACGGCAGCTTGTAGTCCGCGACGGGGGCCATGGCTCCGTTGGCGGCTTTGATTTCGGATGACAGGCCGTGCTTGAGGTGCTCGCCCAAACGCCACAGGGCGAGTGCGGCCGCGCGGCGATCCTCGGTCGGTGCTTGGTTCGGCAAATTCCGCGTCGGGATGAGTTCGTCGTTCGGATCGCGGTCGCCCATCGCCACGATGAACGCTTCCAGCTCGCCCGCGAGTTTGAGCCAACCGGCTTTATCCGCGGGGGCTTTGAGGGGCACCATCGGTTGCGGCGGTAAGTTACCCCCTTTTTTCCGCTCGGTCGCCAGCAGGTGCATCAGTTTCGCTTTGGCGAGCCGGCAGACTTGGCGGGTGATGTTGTCGCCGCCGAAAGTGCGATCGCCGCTGCGGCGGAGGACGTTGAACCTCAGTTTTTTCAAGTCGCTTTCGACGCGGACGTTCACCAGCGCGATGTCGGTGGTGCCGCCGCCGCAGTCGTACAAGAGCATGTTCAGCCCGTGGGCCTCGTACAGGTAGCGGAAGGCCGCCATGCCACCGGTCATCTCTTCGAACATTTTGCGGTAGACGAAGAAGAACGCCGCCGCGGATGCTTCGTCGAGGAGCAGTTTGATGAGCGGATCTTTCGATTGGCTCGCCAAGTCGGGTGGGTTGTTGACGATCTGCTGCAGTTCGCGGGCCATGCCGATCAATTCGATGTCGTGCGGCGGGATGGCCGAGCCGGAGCGTTGGCCGATGGCCTGCATCCGCAGCCAACCCTTTTGCACGGCTTGGCGGAGCGATTGGAGTTCGAAGCGTGTGTAGGTGGTCGGGTAAGTCAGTGCGATCTTCGCGGGCCAAGTCCGGTGGGCTTCGCGGAAGTGCTGCAGCATCCGGCAGGCTAGCAATTCGAGCGGGGCGCGGACGTCCAGTTGGATCGTCGCCGCGGCTTCGGACGGCTCGGGACCCGCGATGATGCGGTGGGCCGCGTTCACCGCGTGGGTGGGGTAGACAGGGCCTTCCTGCGGCGTGCGCTGTTTTTTCGGCCGGGTCGAACCCATCCGCTTCGCGCCCATCACGACGCTGCGAGCGGGCGCCGACGGGTGGCGGGCCAATTCCCCCATCATGAAATCGGCGGAATTCGGCATGTCGTCGTCGGGGTACTGCGCCGCATCGGGGTAACGGCGATTCCGCGGCGGCTCGGGCGGGCCGTCGGGCCACGTCAGGAATTTCAAAAAGCGCAACTCGCTGGGTACGGGGGCGCCACGGGTGTCGGTGTGGCCGATCGAACCGCCGCCCGCCGAGAGGCGCGCCGTCAACATCGGCACCCGCTTGGTCAAAGGACCGTCGATATCCAATGGGTCGATCACCGCGAGTGCGCTGCTGGTGTTCCCGAGATCGAGCCCGATCAACCGCGTCGATTTCGGCGTCGGAGTACCCGGCGTGAGGTGCAAGACGATGGTTTGGTCGTCCGGCTGCGGTGCATCCGCATCGAAGTACAAAACCGTCAAGCGGATGGTGGGCGATTCGCCGTCGGCCGATTTCAGCAGTTCTTTGATGCAGGTTTCGTTGTTGGTGTTGATGATGAATTTCAAGCGGATCGTCGCTTGGGCCGAGACGCTGCCCGCGAGCGCCCAGTTTTCGTCCACCCAGTCTTCGTTCAAAATCACTTGGGCGAGGGCGCTCTCTTCGCAATTGTGCTGGCGGATGACCGTCAAAAGGTCGCGCGGGAGATCGCCGAATTTCGTGGCGACTCCGCCGCTGTCCGCCTCGGCTTGGACGCGGAACCACGCCCCGTGCGATTTGGGCCAGTACACGATAACGCCGTACGACGGAGGCGCGAACGACTGGCTCGGCCCGACTTTATGCGTGCCCGCGTCGAGCACTTCGACGAGTTCGCCGACGCGGGGATGGACGTTCGGGATGTCGTAATCGATCGGCGAGGCCGTCATCGGTCGCTCCGGTTATCGCGATGTTTTCTTGGTGGTGACCAATTTCCGGGTGACCTGCTTGCGGAGGTCGTCCAAGCGCACGTGCAGTCGCCCGCGCACCGCCAGCGTGATTTGTTGAGCCGCAGTGCGGATCTTGTCGAGGATCAGCTTCTTGTACTTCGCGCCGTCGAACAGAACGCAGACACCGGGCTCGGACATCCGCCGCATCAGTTGATCTTCGGTGAGGCACGGCCGCATGCGATCGCGCCAAGGGCCGCCGTCACGGTCTTGCTGCCGGCATTCCTGCCACACCGCCGCGATGTCGCGACCGCCGGGGAGCGTGACCGGCGGTAAGGTTTTGCCGTCGAATTTGACCGTCACTTCGGTGTAGAGCGACTGGATCAAACTTTCGAACTGCTTATCGACTTCGCGTTGCATCCGGTCGGAATCGACTTGGAAACGCTCGTAGAGTTCCGGCAGGGTCATGGCGTTGAGTATGCGGTCGTTGGCGAAGCGGACGAATTCCGCTTCGAGCGCTTTGCGGGCGCCGGAGCCGAGATCGATGAGTTTGACGAACAATTCGCCGCGTTCGCCGTCGTCGGTGACTCGCAAATCGATCATCATTTCGGACAGGGCTTCTTGCCACGCGAGCGCGGCTTGCCGCTCTTGCTCGTTGGCGGGTTGCTCGCACTCTTTGAACGCGTATTCGAGATCCGACGCGGCCTGTTGGGCGTCGCGGGCCGCCTGCGCGAAGATTTCGTTGGCGACGGAAGGCCCGATCTGTTCGCGGATCAATTTCCGCATGTGGGCGATGCTGCCATCCTTGAGCATCTCCTCGAACGCGGCATCGAGGGCCGGGTATTTGGCCAGCACGCCTTTGACCGTCTTCTCGTCGCCCGGCTCTGCCAAGTCGAGCTTTTCCATGGCCTTCGTTCGGTCGGCGACCCCGCCGTTGTTCTTGGCCAACTGGAAGATCCGGTTGCAGCCGAGGCAGACTTGCGAGAGCGGGATCCCGTGGGCCGATTCGAGCTGGGTAATGAGGTCGAAGGTCGTTTTGCCCGATGTATCGCCGACCAATTTCGCCTTGCGATCCGGGACGTCCATCTTGTTGACGACGATCCAAACGCGGGAGCGGAGCGAGTCTTTGAAACGGTATTTCAAGTCTTCGAGGATTTCGATGACTTGCGTACTGTACATCGAATCGGCTTGGAGGAAGACGAGCGCCCCGTTGAGTTCGGGGATGTATTCCTTCGTCAGCAGGTCGTCGACCGAGCGACCGGAACCGAGGCCGGGGCAGTCGACCAACTCGATCTCGGGGTCGATCGTGTCGGTGTGAAATCGGATTTCGGATTCGGACAACAACAAATATTGCGAAGGTTTCGTCTGCCCTTGTTCATCGTTGCCGTGGGTCAGCAGGGTGTCTTTATCTTTGAATCGAACGGATTCCGTAATCGCGGGCGATTGGACGAAGGTCTTCCAACGCGGGTGATCGAAGCTTTGAAGAAAGGCGGTCAGGTATGGTTTGTCTTTAGGGGTAACCGTGCGCGAGTTCGCCGAACTCCCGCGTCCTGGGTTGTGCGTCTTGAGTTTCTCGATGAGGTTGTATTCCGAGCTCCCCTCCGGATTCGGGATGCGGATCCATTCGCAAAGAGTGTTGCGCCGTTTGACGTATTCGTCCGCCGTGAAATAGCGCAGGGCGAGCGTCGGATCGACACCTGCTTTCCCGACGATCAACCGGGTGATGACGCTGGTGGTCGCTTCGCCCGCACCGGTACCGGAGATTTCGGCGCCGAGCAAGTTGTTCATCATCGTCGATTTGCCGCCTTGGTATCTCCCCAAGAAGCCGACCTTGAACCGCGGGGTGACAAGCTCTTCGCGGGCCTTCGCCAAACGGGCCAGCGACTCGGCCAGTTCGGGCTGTTCGAGCACGCCCGGGAACTGGCCCGCCAGCTTGTTGTGCACTTGCACGGCGAGGTTGTACACGGCCAGCACCGGGGCGAGCTTCTCCGGGAACCGCTTCAGGATCGGGCAATGCTCCGGCTTCAATTCCTCAAGGCTCGCGGGCATGGCGCTTCTCGCGGGGATCGGGTGGGAACTACCGGCGGGCGGGCTTATTTATCTTGAGGTTTGTCGTCTTTGGGAGCGTCGCCGGGGGCTTTCACGCGGGCCGCGAGTTCCAAGGACCAGTTCGTCAGCGGGCCCCCGTTCGCTTTCGTCCGCTCTTTCTGATCGGGCGTCCGCTTGTACGGAATGACGTTGATGACC
>JBBRUN010000156.1:0-10512 GCA_038247765.1 Gemmatales bacterium
AACCAACGACGCCGGACGGGAACTCCGCCGGGGCGGGATCCTGTTCGCGGAGGTGAAGCAGAAGCAGCGCGACGCCTTCGGCGGAGAGCCCCTCTGGCCGAATGGCCCCTCGCAGCACGCCTCGGGAATCCCCGAAAGGATCCGGGCGTCGCACTTCTACCAGTTGGAGGATGTCCTCGCGCTGGGTTGGCCGTCGAATCGGCCCGACGCCGATGCGTGGCTCGATGCCTGCATGTCCAACGGTTGGGCCGAGCTGTTGCTGAGCGCGTCGGCGATGCCGATCGGCACTGTGGAAGATCCGACCGAATTGAACATCGGCAGCCCGCTGAAGCACCTCGACAACTTGCAGTCCAGCGAAATGCTACTGTTGGCGCGCGGGCTGCAATTGCAGGCGGCGGGCCACCCCGATGCCTTCGTCGATTCGGTCGCCGCGTGCCTGAGCCTCGTCCGCAACCTGCGCAATAAAAGCTTCGCGGTTTGCGGACTCGTGAGTGCAGTCGTCGAGAAGCGCACGCATTTGGGAATTCAGCGCTGGCTCGAAAAGCTCGGCGATCGACCCGACCTCTTGCGCGAGGTGGTCGCGCTGATCCGTGCGCACGATGCGACGTGCCCGAAGGTCGGAATCGATGGCAATTTGCCGAATCAGGTGACGACGCGGAACGCGGTGAATGCGCCGACGCAATTCGTGAAACTGCATTTCCAACAGCGACCGCTGCGGAGTCGGGAAACGTCCGAAGACGCGGAAGCCATCGACAACGAGACGGACCTCGTGGCCTTCGCGTGGGCCGTGCCTTGGGAGAAAGAACGGCTGCGCCGTTTGGTCGGCCTCGGCAACAATCGCCCCATCGACGCCCGGGATCGACGCTTCTACCGGGGCCTGCCGGGGTTCGAGGATTACTTCCGCAACTCCGCGTCCGCCGATGATATGGCACGCCAAGTTCCGGAGCGCGAGCGTGAGGAACTCGCCGCCCGCCGGGCGTCGCAGCTACTACTGGCGCTGCGGCTCCACCGGGCCGAGCGGGGCGTGCTCCCCGCGACGCTCGACGCACTGGTGCCGAAATATCTGCCGAGCGTGCCACTCGACCCGTACGACGATCAGCCCTTCCGCTATCGGATTTCGAAGGGCGAGACGATTGAAATGGAATCGCTGCCGCCGCCGATCCCGGCGAATCCCGAGATGTTCGCGGCGGTGCTCGGCGGGCCCGCTTACGGCACCAACGGCCGCATGTCCGAATATTTCGACTACGCCGCGGCGGATGGGAACCGGCGCGGGGCCATCCTCGGCGGCATGGGCTACTACCCGGTGTCTTTCGGAAGTGCATCCGGAATGCAGCCCGGTTTAACCCCTCCCCCGGTCCTTCGCCTACTCGACCTCCCGGCGGGGCGCGGTATCTTATGGAGTATTGGGCCGGACAAAATCGACGGTGGTGGCAAGCGGCTGGCCGTGATGTCGGCCTGGATCCCGACGGCATCCGGCGATTGGATCTTCCCCGTCCCGGAACCCGCGGAGGCCAAGCGATGAAGCATTTGATCTGGTTCGGTCTACTGAGCCTGTCCGTCGGTGCGGTCGCCGCGCCGATCCCCAAGGAAAAAGAACTGCCGGCGACCGAGAAGCAGCGCGAGCAATCTCAAGAAAACTTGAAGCAGATCGTGCTCGGGATGCACAACTTCGAGATCGCCGTGGGCTATTTTCCTGGCGATATCCTGGACGCCAAGGCCAAAAAGCCGCTACTGAGCTGGCGCGTTCGCATGCTGCCTTACATGGACGACGACGGCGCGGAGCTCTATAAGAAGTTCGCGCTCGACGAACCGTGGGACAGCAAGACGAACAAGCCGCTGATCGAGAAGATGCCCAAGGTGTTCGCCCCGGTACGGGTGAAGACGGAACCGGGCCAAACTTTCTACCGCGGCTTCACGGGCAACGGCGGATTCTTCCAACCCACGGTCAAACGGGTCATCGCCCACATCACAGATGGCACGTCGAACAGCATCGCCGTGGTCGAAGCGGGGGAGTCGGTGGTCTGGACGAAGCCGGGAACGGAAATCCCCTTCGACCCGAAGAAGCCGCTGCCGGAGCTCGGGAGAGATATTGACGGGACTTTCCACGCCGCTCTGTTAGACGGCTCCGTATTCCGCATCAAGCGCGGTTTCCCCGCGGATGCAATGAAGGCCGCAATCACGATTAGCGGCGGCGAAGTCTACGAAAGCGAATCCCTGTCTCCCGACAAGAAATAGGAGTCCACCGATGACCCGCATTGTGTTGGCATTGGCGCTCGGCTTCACCGCACTGGCTGCGTTCGCCGCGCCGATCCCCAAGGACAAATTGCCGGCTCCGACCGAGAAGCAATTGGAGGAATCGCAGAACAACCTCAAGCAGATTGGCATCGCGATCCACGTCCTCATGGGCGACGGCTCTGTGATGGCCGGAGTCGGGTCGAAAATGGACGCCGACGAATTCCGCAAGTTGATCACCAAAAGCGACGGTATGACACAAGACACCGATCTCGCCTTGGGCATTGAAAAGAAGAAGTGATCATCGCGTTCGGCTCGTCAGAGCCGGACGCGTCAGCGACGTCTGAGTTTTGTCGACCCCGCCGGTATCTTGTGATGTTGCGAATAAAACGTCGCTGACGCTTCCGGCTCTGACGAACTCCAAACCCCGGCGTCACCAGTGGCCGACCAACGCAAACAACTCCCGCTGATCGACGTCGCGGCCGTCGTCCTCTCCCCCATCCTCATCATGACGATGCTGGGGAGCCTCGTCTTTTTCCTCATCGAAGTCCTGTACGCCGGCCAGTACTCCGGCCGGCTCGTCTACACGTTTTTCTTCTACGTCATCGGCTGCGTTCTCGTCGCTAGAATCTCCATCCGCTTCGGCACCGGCCGGGCCGCGCTGTACACGGCCGGCCTCGCCGGGGCCTGCTTCGTGGCGATGCTCGCCTTCGTCGAATACCCGACGCCCCTGACGAAAGCCATCGGCCCAGTCATCAACATCGTCTTGATGGTGCTGGTGTGGTGGAGCGCATCCAAACTCACCTGGGACTGCACGCAACTCGAAGAAGACCAGAAATCGTCCGGTCGCGGCATCCTCGCGGCGGCGGGGTTCGACGGCACCAAGAGCACCACCGCCGCCGAGGACGACGAAGAATTCGACCCCGATCGCAGCACCACGGAAAGCAAGAAAAAGAAAAAAGGCGACCCGCCCCTCGGTTGGTTCGAGCGCTACCGGAAGTACCGCGAATGGCAGAAGAAGAAACCGCACACCCCCGGCGTCTGGGTGCTCTACTTCGCGCTCGCCGCGATCCCGCTCTTCGCCCTCGGCCAATCGGTGATCGCCTCGGATGACACCGACCGCCGCGGCGCCACCTTTTGGCAGATGGCGATGTACGTCGGCAGTGCGCTCGGCCTGCTGGTGACGACGAGCCTGCTCGGGCTGCGGCGCTACCTCGAAGCGCGGAACGCCAGCTTGCCCACATCGATGACCGCCGGTTGGCTCGGCGTCGGCTTCGCCATGATCGTTTTGTTCCTCGGTTGCGCCGCCGTGCTGCCGCGGCCGCATTCCGAGACGCCGCTGTTCACCTTCAGTAAAGCCGGCAAGCAGGACCGCAGCGCCAGCAAATATGCCCAAGTGCGCGATAAGAACGCCGGCAAGGGCGAAGGGAACACCGGCACGCAAACCGAAAAAGGCAAAGGGAACGCCAGCGGCAAGAACGGCGAACCGGGCGGCAAATCGGGCGAGAAGAACAGCGGCGGCCAGAATAAAGGCGGCAGCAGCAGCGGCAAAAACAGCAGCGATCAATCCGGGAGACAAGGCGAGCAAGGGAAAGGGAGTAACGACAAATCGCAATCCAAAGGCGAGCAATCGAAGGGGGACGATTCCAAATCGCAGGACGACGGGAAGTCCGGCGAGCAGGGCGACGACGCCGAGAAGAAGGACGACGAGAACAAAGATGGGGATGGCAATTCGTCGGGCAGCAGCCGGACGAGCCAACTCACGGCGGGACTGGAGAAAGTCGCCACGGGGGTCAAATGGCTCGTGTGGGTCGTCATCGCCGTCGCGGTCGTCGGCGGCGTCATCTGGTTCGCGCTGAAGGGATTGTCGCCGTTCACGAATTGGGCCCGCGGGCTGCTCGACTGGTGGCGCGGTCTGTTCGGCGCCAAGAAGAAATCGACCGCCGCCGCGAAGGCGGATGAGGCGCTTGTCAAAACCGAAATCCTGCGTCCGCCGCCGTTTTCGATGTTCCACAACCCCTTCGCCGATGGCACCGCGAACCGCCGAGAAGCGGGAGAGTTGACCGAGTACACCTACGCCGCGCTCGATTCGTGGGCGTGGGACAACGCCCAAGGCCGGCAACCGGAGGAGACGCCTTCGGAATTCGTGGCGCGGTTATCGGAGGATTCCCCGGAGTTTCAAGTCCCCGGGCAAGCGGTGGTGAAGCTGCTGATGCGGATTCTGTATTCCCCGGGCGGACCGCTGCCCGGGGATGCGAAAGCGAGGCTGGAAGCCTTTTGGAACGTGCTCGATTCGGCGGCGGTAGCCGCGTGAAACCATGCGGCGAGCCAAATATTGGACTCGCCGCTTCGCCCGTCGCTACTTCTTCAAATTCTGCACTCGGAAGGCGATGGCCCGGCGGACGGCCGGCGGCTCCGGTGCGTCCTTGCCTTTGATCGCGTGCCAGAGGATTTCGTTCAGCTCGAAGTCGTCGATCTTGTCGTACTCGGTGAAGTCCATCTTGTTGCTGCGCTCGGCGCCGTAGGCCATCTTGTCGTTCTTCGCGGTCAAGTCGATCTCGGCATCGAGGTGCTTGTACGCCGTGACGTCGGCCGTGGCGGTGAAGCTGTTGAACATCGGCCGCGCGGCCGCGTCGTATTGGCTCAGCGGCGGTAGGCCGAGGATCAGCTCCATCGTCCGGATCATGCTGACCGTGGCGTACTGCGTGCTATCGACGTGCTTCCGCTTCGTGTACGGGCTGATGACCAACCCGACGGTGCGGTGGGCGTCCACGTGGTCGGGGCCGTTCTGGGCGTCGTCTTCGATCACGAAGATCGCGGTCTCTTTCCACAGCGGCCCGTTGCTGATGTGCTCGACGATCCGCCCGAGGGCGAGGTCGTTGCTGGCGACGCAGGCCTGCGGGGTGAACGAGCCGACCCGCGTGCCGTCGGTGTGGTCTTCCCCGAGGCTCATGACGATGAACTGGGGCATCGTCTTGGCTTTGGCGAAGTCGTCGTATTCCTTGATGAAGGTCGCGGCGTTGTCGGTGTCGCGGGTGCGGCCGAGCTTCGCCTTGGCGATGCCATAGTCCGGACTCATGTGTCCGATCAAGCCGGGGACGCGGCCTTCCATCTTCAATCCGCCTTGGCCGTCGCTGACGCGCTTACCGTATTCGCCGTAGCTCCGGTAGCTGACGCCCTTGCGTTTGCACGCGTCCCAGATGTGTCCGCTCGGCGCATTCTGCAGGTTGCCCTCGTCGTCGTCATCGACACCTTTGCGGCGGCTGTAGGTCAAGTGCCAATCGCGGGCGGTGTAGTCGGTGTGGTACGCCATCGTGCTCCACGGGTGGCCATCCCGGCTGACTTGGCCGTTGCAGTAGAGGTTGTCGAGCAGCACGAACTCCTCGGCGAGCTTGTGGTGGTTCGGCGTCACCTTGCGCGGGAACAGGCACAGGCTCGGGTCGCCGTTGCCCTTCGGCGTCTTGCCTTCCGCGAGGTCGCCGAAGACTTGGTCGTAGGTGCGGTTCTCTTTGATGATGTAGACCACGTACTTGATCGGGGACGCGTCGCCGACCTTGGTCGGGATGGCGGTCTTCTCCGGGTGCGGGGCCAGTGTCAATTGGCTGTCACTGTACGGGCAGTTGCGGTAGACCTGCGCGGTGTATTCCTTCAGCTTGGCGTCCGCCGGCACGGGGATCACCGACAGCGCCCCGCTCATCGTGGTGCCGATGTACGGATAGGGCATCAGCTTGCGGGCGATGGCTTTCACTTCGTCCTTCTCGACTTTTTCCAGTTGCTCCTTCGTGAAGTTCGGATTCGCCTTCGATTGCAGTCCTTTGCCGACGCCGACGAGGATGTTCTTGCCGTCCGGGGTCACCGCGATGCTGGTCGGGTACCAGCCCGTCGGGATGAAGCCTTTCACGTGGCTCATTTTTTCGTCGTCGAGGTCGATCACGGCGACGCAGTTGTTGTCCGCATTGGCGACGTACAGCGTCTTGCCGTCCGGGCTCAGCGCGAGTGCGTCCGGGGTGCTGCCCGACGGGGCCTTCGGGAACAGGCTCGTATGGATCGTTTCGACGACGGTGCCGCGCTCGGTGTGGATCACGCTGACCGTGTTGCTGCTGGCGCAGGCGACGTAGAGTTTCTTCCGCTTGGCATCGAGCGCCATCTGGTTCGGGTGTTCGCCGACGCCGATTTTCTTTTCGACCGCCAGCGTTTTCGGATCGAGCACGAGCACGCGCTGCCCGGCCCAATCGCTGACGAAGATCTGGTGGCCACCGGGGCCGACCACCACGTCGTACGGCCGGCCACCGATGACCGCGACCTTGGTGGACTTGTCTTTCAGGTTCGTGGCGTGGATGCGGCCTTCCTTGGGGCTTTCCTTGTCCTTGGCATCTTTCTGGTGGTGGATGTCCAGCGAGTAGAGCGTGTCGGTCTTGGCGTCGAAGTGCAGACCACTTTTGAACGTCGCCGAGTTGCCCAGCGTCTCGGCGAGCTTTTCGATTTCCGCAGGGGTCAGTTTGGTCAATTCCACATCGGCTTTGCTCGTGCGGGCAAACGCGGAATCTTTCAGGTCGAAGGTGTGTAGGTCGGGCTGGCCGCCGCCGCTCCACCAGATTTTGGATTCCTCGGAGTTCACGGCCAAGCCGTACCAGCTTTGGCGGTTGGTCATCTTGGCGACGATCTTCGGTTCGCCGACGATGTTCACCAGCATCAGGTCGTGGCTGTTGAACCCGGACGAGGCCACGAGGGCGTGCTGATTGTCCTTCAGCGGGATGATGTTCAACGGCAGATCGGTGGTGACGGCGTGTTGGCCGGCGGGGGTGAGCGTCCAGCCGTTGGGCAGCAGGAAGCCGCCGTCTTTGGTCGGGCCGGGGAACACCGGCTTCGGTTCGTCGGCGAAGGCCGGAACCGCGATCAACAGAAGTGCGAGTGCGAGGCAACGCATGGGCGGAATCTCCAGGGGAATTCGGATTCGCGTTATCTTGCGCCGGCGCACGCCGAATGGCGAATGTCGATTCGATGAAGAATTGGGTTTGCGTTTTTCGGCGACCGAGGCTATCGGCCGGCATTGCGGCTGGGGGGTCGCACGCATTGGGGGCTGTCGATGAACCGCGTTCTGCTCGTCCTGACCGTGGGGGCGCTGGCCACTTCCAGCGCGTCGGCCCAATTCCTGCCCGAAATTCCCAACCTGCCCGGCACGGCCTTGCCGGCGCCGAAACCGCTACCGCCGACGGCGATGGCGACATTGACCAACGTCCCGCAGCAGGTGTTATTGCCGTTGCCGGGCTCGATCGAAGATCAATACGGGGTCGAACTGGAAGCCCGCGAAGCGCTGACGAAGAACACGCCCGAAGGCAACGTCCTCCGCTTTCTGCCGAGCACACTGCTTTGGGAGCCGCCGTTGGCCGTGAAGCGCGATCCGCGCTTGCAAGTGCTCGGCACGAACCTGAGCGATGACCGCAACAGCTACAAACTCGACACCTCGCTCGGCGGCACCCTCGGCCTTTTCCGCTACGACTTTGTCGGCCGCGACGCGTCGCTCCAACTCGATATTTTCGGCGTCGCCCACACGCGCTTCTCGCCGGGCGATCTCGTCGCCAGCGACTACCGCGCCGGCCTGCCATTGACGTGGAAGCGCGGCTGGTGGAGCGGAAAGATCGCTTACGAACACACCAGCGGTTACCTCGGCCGCAGCGATGTCCAGGCGCTCGTCATCGGCTCGCGGCAGTATCAAAAAGACGAGATCGTCCTCGGACTCAGCCGGATTCTGTACGACCAATTGCGGCTCTACGGGCACGCGGCCTACGCCTTCGGCTACCAAGCGCCGGACCGCGAATCCTCATCGGGCAACCGCAGCCGGGCCGACCTCGGCTTCGAATGGTTCGACCGCAAACCGACCGGCTTCGCGGGTACGCCGTTCGTGGCCGGCAACGCCGACTGGCGCGGCGATCAAGACGGCGAAACCAACCTGACGATCCAAGCCGGCTGGCTCTGGCGCAACCCGTACCAGCGCTTCGGCACGGCCCGCGTCTTCATTGAACACTACCGGGGCCAAAGCCCGTTTGGCCAACTCCAAGCGACCCGCGAGACGTTCACGTCCATCGGCTTCGGCTTCGATTATTGAAGCGCTCACCCGCCGATGGCGTGCATCGTCCGCAGCGGCTTCACGAACTTCGCGCTGTTGATCTCGTGGCCTTCCCATTTGTCGAGTACGTTGGCCAACAGGGCAGCGCGGATCCCGGCATCGTCGCCGGCGCGGATCAACGGCATCACGTCGACTTCGTCGAGTGCGAACAAGCAGTTCCGCAGTTTACCCTCGGCTGTGAGGCGGATGCGGTTGCAACTCCGGCAGAACGGCCGCGATACCGAGGCGATGATGCCGACGCGGCCCCGGCCATCGGCGTATTCGAAATCCATGGCCGGGGAGCGCGGGTCGTAGTCCGCCGCCGGGGCGAGCGGGGAGACGCCGGCTTCGAGCCACTCCAGCAATTCGTGGGCGAACACCACCTTTTCCCGCTCCCACACCTCGGCGCCGATCGGCATGTATTCGATGAAGCGCAGCTCGAAGCCTTCGTCCCGGCAGAATTGCGCCAACGGCACGGCGTCGTGATCGATGAAGCCGCGAATCGCCACGGCGTTCACCTTGATCGGGTCGAACCCGGCCCGTTTCGCGGCTTGCAATCCGGCCAGCACCTGCGGCAAACCCTCGCGCCGAGAAAGCTCGAAGAACCGCCCAGCATCAATGGTATCGAGTGAGACATTCAACCGCCGCAGGCCCGCATCGAAGAGCGCCTCGGCTTGATTCGCCAGCAGTAGGCCGTTGGTCGTCAGCCCGATGTCGATGATCCCCGGCACCCCCGCGATCATTTTCACGAGTTTGGGCAGGTCGCGGCGGAGCAGAGGTTCCCCACCGGTGAGGCGGATTTTGTTCACACCGAGCGTCGCGGCAACCGCGACGAAGCGCGTCATATCTTCGAAGCTCAGCAGTGCCGATTTGTCGAGGAACGTGACGTCCTCCGGCATGCAGTAGGTGCAGCGGAGGTTGCAGCGATCCGTCACGCTGATGCGCAGGTTGTTGTGGATGCGGCCGAAGGTATCGACGAGGGCGGTCATGATGGCGTGATTCCGTGCACCCATTCGGAGGATCCGTCGGGCGCGTTCTCCTGCTTCCAAATCGGCACGAGTTCTTTGACTTTGTCCATGATGAACGCGGCGGCGGCGAAGGCCTCGGCCCGGTGCGGCGTGCTCACGGCGACCGCCACCGCGGTGTCGCCTATGGCGAGTTTACCGAGGCGGTGAACGATGCCCGCGCGACGGATCGGCCAGCGTTCGCCAGCGAGCGCCGCGACTTCGCGGAGTTTCTGCTCCGCCATGGGGGCATAAGCATCATACTCCAGATACTCGGTGCGGACTGCGCCGGTGAGTTCGCGGACGGTACCGAGGAAGAGCACGACCGCCCCGCAATGGGGATCTTGCACCGCTGCGAGCAAGGCACCGGTGTCGATGGGATCGCGGGTGAGGTGGATCATGGAATCAACCCCCGCTGACGGGCGGGATGAGTGCGATCTCGGCCCCTTCGGGAACGACGGCGGAGTCTTCGGCGAACTCGTGATTCACCGCGATTCGGGAGCGGGCGAGCAACACGGCCAACTCGGGATTCACCTGCAGCAAAGCTTGCCGGAGGTCGGCGACCGTAGCACCTTTGGGCAGTTCCGCGCTCACGGTGTGGCCCCCCACCAACTCGCGGGCGCCGGCGAACAAATGGACGATCACGGTATTGCTCGGGGGTCAGTAGACTTCGTCGTGGGTCCCGATGGTATGGAGAAGAATCGCTTCGGAGCCGCCGTGGGTGAAAAACTCGAACATAATTCTGATGTCGTACCCACCCGAACAAGTGTGGCATCCGGCGAGTTGCCCTTTCAATTTGTGAGTGCGGAGAAAGGGCTGATGCGCATCCTCAGCCAAAGCGAGAAGCGTGGCTTCTACGTCGGCCAATGTGTCGGCATGCGTTTTAGACCAGCGGCGTAAATCGCGGATAAAAGCGGGGGACTTGACCAATTCGCGTTTCACGAAAGGGCCTCACGAATAATCTCGGCAGGAGTTGCAACAACGCACTTTCCCTCCGCGTACTCGCGGTGGACGACATCGGCAATGGCGAGGAGCCGCATCGCATTCGCTTCCGTGCGCTTTCTTCTCATTAGATCGTACAGATCCTCTTGCTCGTCTTCCGAAAGTCGTTCGAAGGCCACCATCAACTCCTCGGCCGAAAGTGTCTGCGTCATTGTCGTGCCTCCCGAG
>JBBRUN010000157.1:0-10431 GCA_038247765.1 Gemmatales bacterium
CGAAGCGGGTCGCGCCGCGACCGGGGTGGTCGCCGGTCGGTACGTGTTCTTCGTCATTACGGAAGCCCTCCGCCGCCGAACGACCCAGCTCAGCAGCGGCGGGGCACCGGAGCGCTGGAAGTCCCAGAAACGATGGAATCAATTTCGTTGACGGAACAATGGGTGTCAATCGAAAAGGGGTGCGCCGGCGATTTTTGGAGGTTTCGATCCCGGCCGGGTTCGTTCTGACTAGCGATTGAACGCAGGATATCGGACGCAACTCCTTGCGGCGCTAAGCACGTACCGGGATTCCGACGATTCGGGTTAGATTCCGATGGAGGGGGGGGTGGATATCGGTCGGAATCGGAATCAAAATGAAACACGGCGCCGGGATCGGACTCCAAGAACGTTGCCACACCCCACGATTCTTCGCCTTGACCCCAGCGGTGCGCGGGTCTATTTCGCCCGGTTCCAGATCGGGAATGCCCATGTTCGTGACCTCGACAATTTCGAGCGCACTGCGGATCCTTGTGGCGGGTCATCGGATCGGTGCGCCCGGATTTCCGCGCTGGCCGATCCCCACGCTCCTGATCGCGGTGCTACTTGGCAATCTCGCTTATGTTCGCTGGGCCTGCCCGTTCGACCTCGCCCCGGACGAGGCCCACTACTGGGATTGGTCCCGCAATTTGGATTGGTGTTATTACAGCAAGGGGCCATTGGTCGCGCTGTTGATCCGGGCCAGTTGCGAACTGTTCGGGACCTCGGCCTTCGCCGTCCGCTTGCCGGCGATGCTCTGCGGCGCGGCACTATTGGCGGGGATGGCGAAACTCGCGCACCAAGTTTCCGGGGATCGTCGCTTCGCCTTTCTGGTACTCGGTGCGGCGATCACGCTGCCGGGAATTTCGGCGACGAGCTTGTTGATGACCATCGACGCGCCCTTCTTAGCCTGTTGGGCCTGGGCGGCGGTGTGCGTGCAATCGGCGATTGTCCGCCTCCCCCTCTCCGTTTCGGAGAGGGGGCCGGGGGGTGAGGTCTCCTTCAAATGGTGCCTCGCCGGCGTCTTCGTCGCGCTCGGGTTGCTCGCGAAACTGACGATGCTCGCCTTCCCAGTCGGCATCGCGCTGTTGCTGATTCACAGGCGACGCTACCGCACGTGGAACGTTGTCCCGTTCGCGCTCATCGCCGGCCTCGGCTTGATTCCGCAGATCATGTGGAACTTCCGCAACGATGGCGTCGGTATGCGCCACGCACTCGGGCACTCCGGTTTCCAAGACGGATCGCCGGGCCTGCTCGGCCCGCTCGGATTTCTCGCCGGGCAGTTCGGGGTGCTCCTCGGCGTGTGGTTCATCGCGTGGATTCGGGCGGTGTGGGCGATTCGAGCGAACCCAAAACTAGCGCTGCTCTGGTGGCTCAGCGTACCGCTGTTCGCCATCGGCACGGTCGCCTCGTTGAACGCCGTCGGCCAGCCGAATTGGCCCGCGGCGGCTTACGTCACCGGATTCGTGTTGGCGATGCTTTGGATCCGCGAACGCTGGCAATCCCCTTCGATCCGATGGGCTGTCCCCGTCGCCGTGGTACTCGGCATCGGCGTGTCGGCGTTTCTGCGCTTCCCCGAAATACTCCGACCGGCACTCGCCTCGCTTACCGGCCGCCCGACCGAATCGCGCCCGGCGCCGGTGCGCCAAATCGACCCGACCGCGCGGTTGCTCGGCTGGAGTGACCTTGCGAAGGAAGTCGATTCCGTGCGAGAAGAGCTGTTCGCCGAAACCGGCGAAGAGCCGCTGATCGCGGCGATGACGTGGACGGTACCGGGCGAACTCGGTTTCTATTGCCGGGGAAACCCGCGGGTTTATTCTTTCGGTTTGGCGCTGGCGGATCGATTCAGCCAGTACGACCTCTGGCGGCCGAATCCGGTGCTCGATGCGCAAGATTTCCGGGGCCGGACGTTCGTGTACGTCGGCGAAGCTCTCCCGGAGGGCGCGTTCGACCGGATGGATCCGGTGCGGACGGTGACGCCGACGCGGGATGGCGTGCCAGTGGCGAGTTGGAAGATTTGGGTCTGCCGCGGGTTCCGCGGCTTCGGCCCGCTCGCCGACCGGGGCCACCCGCTGCGGTATTGATTTTCAGAACTACGGAAGGTGCGGCCGTGAACGCTTGGAAAGTTTGCTGCGGGAAGTGCCAACACTCGTGGACGCTGGTGGGCAATTGGTCGGTGTACGAGCGCGAATCGTTGGAATCCCGCCCGTGCCCGAAGTGCGGCTCTTATACGCTGAGCAGCCCGGAACCGACGGTTTCGGTTCGCCGCCGCCCACGCGTCCATCTCGAATCGCCGCCGATCGCCGGACTCAAACGGGCCGCGGGGTAGGCCTCACACCCAGCCCAGCATCCGCAGCAGCACAATGCCCGTTAGCCCCACCAACAGCGGCCCCGCGACGCGCTTCACCAGCGCGACGGGGCTTTCGCCGGTCAGGCCGGCGCACATCAGCGCGACCGCCGCGACCGGGGACATCGTCCGACCGACGGCCGAACTCACCGACACCATCGCGCCGACGGAGTTCGCGTCCTCGTTCAGCTTCGCGGCCGGTTCGACGAAGAAACCGAACAGGCTCTGCGTGCTCGCCATGCCGGAGCCGCTGAGCCACGCGAACGCCCACGGCACCGCCGCGGTCAGGGGGTGCAGCCAATTCGGATTGCGGGCGATGAACTCGCCGAGCGCCGCCGCCAAGCCGACGACGCGAATCCCTTCGCCGAAGCAAGTCGCGATCACGATCAAACTGACGATGTTGGCGAAGCCGTAGCCGGCCCCGTCGAAAAAGGCCCTCATGCAGCCCTTCGCTTGCCGGGGAGCGACGATCGCCGCCGCAGCGACGCCGGCGAGCATGGCCAAGCCAATCTGCCGGCTGCGCAGCAGTTTCTCCGGATGCGGGACATCGTCGGAGCCGACCGCCAGCCACGAATCGGGGACGCGGATGACCTCGAAGGGGGGCCCGGAGAGCATCAGCAACACCAACGGTACCAGTGGAACCGCGGCGCGGAGGGGGTTCATCGCTTCGCGGCTCAGCGGTGGCACCACGGTCGCCGGTTCGAGCTTCGCCCGGCGTTCCAGCCAAATCGTTTGAATCCAGAACGCGGCGGTGGCGATGCCCAACAGCGGAAACACCAGTTGCGGGATGTATTCGTGAGTCAGCGTTTGCGTGTCGGTGCCGGTGTATTTCTTCACGCTCAGCAGCTCCGGGGCACCGGGGTTCAACAGTTCCCCGCCGACCGACGCGCCGAGCAGCAGCGTCGAACCGATGGCGCGCTTCGAATAACCCGCCGCGAGCATCAGGGGCACCACGACCGTACCGAGGCAGACGGCGGTGCTCGTCTGGCTGATCAACGGAACATTCGCCGTAAAACCGACCGCGACGACGCCCGGGATCAGCAGCCAGCGTACGCGCCCCACCGGCGCCAGCAAAACCCGGACGAGGGCCGTGTCGCAGCCGGTGAGCTTCAGGACGTAGGCGAAGCCCATCGCCGAGCAGATCGGCACGACGAACTTCTCCGAGCTGAAGGTTTCAAAAAACGCCCGCGCGATGGCCGGGAGGTCACCGGCGAGCGACCCGAGCAGTAGCGCGGCGACGCCCAACGTCAGCCGGACGTCGATCCCGCGCGTCGAAGCGACGATCGCGGCGATGACGATGACGACCGCGAGCCAGAGAACGAGCGTCATGGATCACCGATTCTGGAAAGCGGTAGCGGATGCGCCCGCGTTGCCGATCGCGCGGGGAATCGGAGATCCGCCGAGCGGCGCGGACGTGGCGGAGCGAACCGCAGGATTTCGCCCGTTTCGCTTCAAGACCGGTGGGCCGAATCGGCGGCGTGGTACAAGATTACCGACACGCACCGACCGGAGACGACCCGATGGCCAACGACTCGAAGCTGGGATTGCTGGCCGGCCTCTCGGCCGTGCTCGTCATCGCCATTGTGTATTACCAAAAGTTGCCGGCGAGTGCGAACCCGGCCAGCACACCCGGCTTGAAATCGAAGTCGGCGCCGCGGCCCGCGTCGGTGGATCCGATCCTGTTTCCGGAGAAGCCGGCGCCGGATCGGGACGTCCTGTTGCGCTCCGGGGCGAACGGGGAATAGCGGAGCGAAGCACCCTCCATCCACGAAAAAAGCCGGCGAACCGAAGTTCGCCGGCTTCTCGCGTATCGCGTCCGCGGCGATCAATCGCCGTCGGTGAGGCCTTGGTAATTCCGCATGACCAAATGGCTGTTGATCTTCTGTACCAAGTCGAGTGCCACGCTGACGACGATGAGCAGGCCGGTGCCGCCGAAGAAGGCCGCGACCGTCGGGTGGATTTCCATTTCCGAACCGATGATCGTCGGGATGATCGCGATGATCGCCAAGAAGGCGGCGCCGACGTACGTGATCCGCATGAGCACGCGTTCGAGGTAATCGGCGGTGCTCTTCCCCGGACGATACCCTGGGATGAAGCTGCCGTAGTCTTTGAGATTGTCCGCGACTTCTTTCGGGTTGAACGTGATGGCGACCCAGAAGTAGCAGAAGATGTAGATCAGCACGATGTACAGGACGTTGTAAATCCAGCCGGAGTTGCGCTGGAAGATGTTGCCCCAGTCGAGGGCCCACTGCACGTCGAACTGGCTGTGGATGATCTGGAAGACGAACGTCGGGATGATCAACAGCGTGCTCGCGAAGATCACGGGCATGACGCCGGCCGCATTGAGTTTCATCGGCAAGTAGTTGCGCGAGCCGCCGAAGGTGCGGCGACCGCGGATGTGCTTGGCCGATTGCGTCGGGATGCGGCGCTGGGCCTTCGTGATGGCGATGACGCCGACCACGACCGCGAGAAACAGGAACCCGAGCACGAGGATCTTCTCGAGGCTGATATCGCCCGATTCGCTGCCGAGGGTGAAGAGGCTCGGCTTCAGGTCGGTGGTGCCGGGCGTGAAGATCATGATGCCGATGGCTTCGGGGATGCGGGCGATGATCCCGGCCATGATGATCAGCGAGATCCCGTTGCCGATGCCGTATTCGTCGATCTGTTCGCCGAGCCACATCAAAAATAGCGTACCCGCTGTCATGATGATGACAGCTCCGGAGCCGAAGAAGAAGGCGTTGAAGTCCGAATCCATGACACCGCCGATGGCGGAGCCGAAGCCGCCGCCGTCCCCGCCGGGGCGCAGCAAAGTCTGGACGAACATGGTCGCTTGGATGACGCAGATCGGCACCGTGAGGTACCGGGTGTATTCGTTGATCTTCTTCCGCCCGGATTCACCTTCTTTTCGGAGGCGCTCCAAGGACGGTAGAACGCCCGACGACAGCAACTGCATGATGATCGACGCGGAGATGTACGGCATGATGCCGAGCGCGAAGATGCACGATTGGCTGAGGTTGCCGCCCGAGAAGAGCGACACGAAGCCGAGGACTTTGCCGAGCGTGCCGCCGCCGGAGTTGGCCATCTTCTCGGCGAGAAGGGCTTGGTCGATCATGGGGAGCGGCACGTAGTAGCCGATCCGATACGCGGCCAAGAACAGCAGCGTGATGAAGATCTTCCGGCGCAGTTCGGGGATCTTGAAGATGGTGACTAATTGCGCGAACATAACACCCCGATGTGTCGAATTGCGGATTTCGAATTTGATCAATTTCGGACTTGGGATTTGGGATTTCGGATTGAAATCCGCAATCCCAAATCCGAAATCCGCAATTCCGAATTCAGGTTCCTTCCGGCCACTTCTTCTTGGCGCGGTTGCCTTGGCCCATCTTATTGCGAACCGGCTTCTTCGGCGGCGGAATCACTTCGCAGGTGCCGCCGAGGGCTTCGATCTTCTCGCGGGCGGTCTTCGTGAAGTGGTGGGCCTTCACGGTCAGTTTCTTGGTGACTTCCCCTTCGCCCAAGACGCGGAGGCCGTCGAACGTACCGACGACGAGTCGCTTCGCCTTGAGCGAGACCATGTCGACCGGCTCGGTCGGGTCGTAGAGTGCGTCCACGTCGCCGACGTTGACGATCGCCCAGTCTTTGGCGAAGGTCGCGTTGGTGAAGCCGCGCTTCGGGATGCGGCGGTGGAGCATCGTCTGGCCGCCGACGAACAGCGGATTCGGCTTGGCCGAACCGGCGCTGGCGAACTGGCCTTTGTGCCCGCGGCTACCGGTTTTGCCGTGCCCGGAGCCGACGCCCCGACCGACGCGTTTTTTCAGCTTGCGTTTGTGCAGGCCATCCGAGAGTGTCGTCAGGTCCATTAGAGTTGCACTCCCCGGAGGTTGGCAACCATCTCGCGGGTGCGGAGTTGCTTCAGTCCGTTGATGGTGGCTTTCACGAGGTTGATCGGGTTCGTGCTGCCGTGGGTCTTGGTCAGGATGTTTTCGATCCCGGCGGCCTGGAGCACTTCGCGGACGCCGGGGCCGGCTTTGACACCCGTACCGGGGCCGGCGGGCACCAAGATCACGCGGCTCGCGCCGAACTTGCCGATCACGCGGTGCGGGATCGTCTTGTCTTTCAGTTGGAGCTTCTTGGCCCGCTTGGCCATTTGCTCCCCTTCTTTGATCGCCTTTTCGACGGCCGGGGGCACTTCGTTCGCCTTGGCGTAGCCGAAAGAAACCTTGCCGAGCTTATCGCCGACGACCACGAGGGCGTTGAAGCTGAACCGGCGACCGCCCTTGACCACGCACGCGCTGCGGCGGATCTTCACGAGGTAATCGACCATTCCTTGTTCGCGCGAATCGCGGTCGTCGCCCCGGCCGCTGCCGCCGCGCCCACCGCCGCTGCCCCCGCGGCCACCGCCACCACCGCCGCCTTGTTCATTCGCCATGATCGACCCCAGTGCTATGAATCTATCGGACGCGCCGGCCCGTTATTCTCGTTTCAACCCTGTTGCTTATCGGCCTTCTCAGCCTTGTCGGCCTTCTTGTCTTTCTTCGTGGGCGCCGCCGGGGCGGCTTCTTTGGCGACCTTCGGCGCGGCATCGACCAAGCCGGTGCAGACCAAGCCGGCTTCGGTGGCGGCGCGGGCCAAGGCTTTCACGCGGCCGTGGAACCGGTAGTTGCCCCGGTCGAACGCGGCTTGCGAAATCCCTTTGGCCTTGGCCTTCTCGGCGAGCTTTTGGCCGACGAGGGTCGCCGCGGCGACGTTGCCGCCCTTCGTGGCCTTGTCGCCCTTATCGCTCGTCGAAGCGGCGGCGAGGGTCACCATGTTTTCGTCGTCGATCAGCTGCGCGTAAATGTGCAGGTTGCTGCGGAAGACCGACAGCCGCGGTTTGCTGGCCGTGCCGCGGATAGCCTTGCGCACGCGGTATTTCCGCCGCTGGCCCTGTATCGCTTTGAGTTTATTGGCGTCCATAGTTCCGTTCCGAGTTCCGAGTTCCAAGTTCCGAGATTGACGGGAACCGAATTACTTGCTGGCGGCGAAGGACTTGCCTTCCTTACGGCGGACGACTTCGTTTTCGTAGCGGACGCCCTTGCCCTTGTAAGGCTCCGGCTTCTTGCTGGCCCGGATTTCCGCGGCGAACTGGCCGACGCGCTGTTTGTCCGAACCGGTGACGAGGATCGTCGTCGGGTCGGGCACGGCGACCGTGATCCCTTCCGGCGGCGTATGCAAAATGCGGTTGGCGAAGCCGACGGTCAGTTCGACCGCTTTGCCCTTCATGGCGGCTTGGTAACCGACGCCTTCGATCTTGAGCCGCTTCGTGTAGCCCGTCGTTACGCCGACGACCATGTTGTTCACGAGGGCCCGCGTCAGGCCGTGCAAAGCCCGGTTTTGGCGGTCGTCGTTCGGTCGCTCGACCAGAATCTGATTCGCGTCCACCTTCAGCTTCATCGCCGGGTGGTGCGTGAATTCCAGCTTGGCGCCTTTGGGGCCTTCGACTTTGATAGTCGTGCCCGCGAGGTTCACCTTTACGCCCGCCGGGAGCACGATGGGCTGTTTGCCGATACGAGACATCGTTCGATCCTCTGTTCCAAATTCCGGAGCCGCGTTCGGCGGCTCGGGGGTCAACTTGGAACGTGAAACATTGAAACTTAAACTCAGTCCGATCACCAGACCGTGCAGAGCACTTCCCCACCGACTTTGGCTTTGCGGGCTTGGCGATCGCTCATGACGCCCCGGCTGGTGCTGATGATGGCGATGCCCAAGCCGTCGAGCACGCGGCGGATTTCGGTGTAGCTCTGGTAAACGCGCCGGCCCGGCTTCGAGTAGCGGTCGATCTTGCGGATCACGCGCTCGCCGTCGGGGCCGTACTTCAAGAACACTTGCAAGGTCACGTGGGCTTGGCCGAGGTCGTCGGTCTCGACGAATTCCTTGCCGCTGTCGCCCTCGGCGTATTTGCCGGTGCGGTAACCCGCGACGAAGCCTTCGTCGACGAGCACCTTGGCGATGGCCACTTTCAGTTTGGTCGCGGGCATATCGACGAACGGGCGCTCGACGTTGCTCGCGTTGCGAATCCGGGTCAGCATGTCGGCGACGGGATCGGTCATCATAGCTTGAGTTCCAAGTTCCGAGTTCCAAGTTCCGAGTTCAAAACAGATCCTGAGCTGCGACAAGTCTTTCAACTTGGAACTCGGAACCCGGAACTCGGAACGAAATAGTTACCATGACGCCTTGCGGACACCGGGGATCAGGCCGTCGCTGGCCATGTCGCGGAAGATAATCCGGCAAACCCCGAACTTGCGGAGCACGGCCCGCGGACGACCCGTCAGGGTGCAGCGGTTGCGGATGCGGATCAAGTCGCGCGGGCGCATGACCTTGGTCTTGTCTCGCTGTTCTTCGGGTTTGGCCATCTCGAGCTTGTGAGCCGCGAGCGAAGCCATTTGCTTGCGAAAACGAGCCATTTTGGCGTCGGTTGACATCCATCGACCTCGGAGATATTGATCGTTCGGGTTTTTCAACCGCTGCGGCGTTCCGACTCGGGCGGTGGTTAGCACCGTGAGCAGGCCGTTCCGCTGGAATCCACTACTGTATCGAACCGGGCCAGCAACGTCGCGGTCAGTAACTCTTCAATTCCGAAATCCCAAATCCGCAATCGAACTACTCCCGGAACGGCATGCCGAACAGCTTCAGCATCAGGCGGGCTTCTTCGTCGTTCAGCGCGGTCGTGCAGATGGTGATGTCCATGCCCTGCGTGAAGTGGACTTTATCCGGATCGATTTCGGGGAACACGAGTTGTTCCGAGAGACCCATACTGTAGTTGCCGTTGCCGTCGAACGACTTCGGATTCACCCCGCGGAAGTCGCGGATGCGGGGGAGAGCGAGGTTGATCAGGCGGTCGAGGAATTCGTACATCCGCTTGCCGCGGAGCGTGACCCGGCAACCGATTTCGTAGCCCTGCCGCAGGCGGAAGGTGCTGATGGCGACCTTGGCCTTCGTCACTTGGCACTTCTGCCCCGCGATCAGCGTGAGCTGGTCGGCGGCTTCGGTCATTCGATTCTTGTCTTGGAGCGCTTTGCCGACGCCCATGTTAAGGCAGACCTTCGAGAGCTTCGGCAAGCTATGCTTGTTCGTGCGCCCGAGTTTCTCCACGAGCACCGGCTCGATTTCTTTCGTGTACTTATCCAGCAAGCGGGCCATGTTCGATCTTCCTAGTGCGACCTAATTCCCACCCATTACCGACGGGCGAGGTCCGGGCCAAATGATTGCGGATATCGGATTCGAGATCTCGGGTTGCGGAATTGAAATACTCGTTTCAATTCCGCAATCCACAATCCCAAGTACGCAATACTACTTCGCGTACTTGGGGTTCGCCTTGGCGATCTGGCGGATCGTGGCTCCGCTCTTCTTGGCGTACAATTCTTTCGTGCCGTCGGCCGTGAAACGGATGCCGACGCGCGTCGGCGTATTCGTTTGCGGGTCGATGAGTGCGACGTTCGAAATCGCCACCGGCATTTCCTTCGACAAGCGCCCGCCTTGGGGGTTGCGCTTGGAGGGCTTCAAGTGGCGGTACACTTTATTGATACCCTCGACGAGGACTTTGCCGTCCTCGCGGAGGATGCGCAGCACTTTGCCTCGCTTGCCTTTGTCGTCGCCGGCGAGGATCGCCACGGTATCGTCTTTGCGAATGAACATTGTCGGAACCCGTTATTCGTTATTCGTTAATCGGCGGAACCGTGACCGCCGCGTGCATCGTTGACGTCCATCGAATGACGAAGGACGAATAACGAATGAATCTTTCAGACGACTTCGGCGGCCAAGCTGATGATCTTGTTGAACTTCGCCCGCAGTTCGCGGGGAACCGCGCCGAAGATGCGCGTGCCGCGGGGGTTGTTGTCGTTGTCGAGAAGCACGAGGGCGTTGCTGTCGAAGCGGACGTAACTGCCGTCTTCCCGGCGGGTGGCGATCTTCGTGCGGACGATCACACCTTTGATCACGTCGCCGTTCTTCACATCGCCGCCCGGCAGCGACTTGCGGACGCTGGCGCGGATCACGTCGCCCAAGTAGGCCACGCGGCGCTTCGTGCCGCC
>JBBRUN010000158.1:0-10404 GCA_038247765.1 Gemmatales bacterium
AAGCGACGCGGGTTGGTACTGCTCGTCAGCAAAAAACCGCCCTGCGAGAAAGCGATTTCGTTCCACGATTCGACGCTCGAACGGGTTTGGCTGATCTGTTCCGCGCAGAGTTTGAGCGTGGCCAAGGAACTCCAGACGGAAAACGCGCGGCTGGTGCTGTCGGACCCGTTCATCGTCAACGATGTCAACGACCCGCTCGAGTTCTACACCATCGTCGAGAAGGTCTATGCGTCGCTCCCCGAAGGCTGGTCGGGCGAGGATGTCATCACCGACTACGTCGGCATGACGGCTCACGGTTCGGTCGGGGTGGTGTTGGCGTGTTTCGGCACTAACCGCCCGTTGCAGTACACGCCGGCCAAGTACGACGAGAACCTGAAGCCTGTCGGTCCACTCGACCCAATCGAAATCACGTTCGACGGCTTGAAATGAATGCGCCCCGGTGGAACTGAGATGTCGCTGTTCAATTCGCCGGCTTATCGACCCAACTTCGATCGTTCGCCGATCCCATCGCACCGCAATATCTCTTCGCGGGCAGCGCGGGCAAGCTGCTCTTCGTGGAAGATGCGGTGGACATGTGCGGCGCGCGATTCACCCGCGGGTCAGATTGGACTTAGTGCGATGGCGATGCATACCTAGGGGGCGGCAACCACCCTTCGAGACGGTGAAATAACGGATCGACTCGCCGTCGGCTGCAGCATTTGGCTAGCGCCTCGGCCGGGCGGGTTCGCCGTTGGCGGTCGGCCCCGGCAAGACCGACTTCCTCGGTCGGCCGGAGGCTAGCTCGGCGAGGGCCGGACGCACGCGGCGGGTGGCGGCGCCGGCCGGGGTAAGCTCGCTCTTCACGTCGCGCGCGGCCCGTGCGGCCGTGGCGACCTTCAACAGTTGGATACCGGCGCGGAAGATCGTGAAGCCGATGAGTGCCGCGATCACCGCTTCGATGATCCAGCGGTTCAGCAGGAACACGACGTAGCACATGGCGAAGGCGGCCAAGCCGACGCCCAGGAGCACCCAGCCCAAGATTTCCCGCACCCAGACGCTCATGGTATCCACCTTCCGCGGCTTATTGGATGCCGCCGCTGCAACAGAGGGCCGCCAAGAATAACAACAGCAAAATCACCGGCAACCCGATGGCGAAGAACCATCCGCTGCACCCGAACTTCGCGCGGGCCGCCCCGAGGATCTTCCCCTTCTGATGGCCGCGCCACTTCTCTTGGCGGTTCAGCTCGCGGCGGTCCTCGACCCACTGCGTATCGACGAGGATCAGCCGCGCCTGGTCGCGCTGGAGTTGCAACAAGCGCCAGTACCAAAAGACGAACCGCGTCACGAGCGCGATGGCCAAGAAGCAAACGAAGGCCAGCAGGAATCGGCTGAGGTAATCGGCGACGAAAAGTTCATCGGGCTGCCGGTTGATTTCGACGGGCACTCGGTACACGACCGGCGGGGCCTTTTCGAAATCGACGCGGAAATAGGTGATGGCGAGCCAGAAAAGCTGCCCGGCCAGTACGAAGAAGGCGACGCGGCCGAAGAGCATCCAGAGTTCCCAGTCGCGCGGAGCTTCGGCCGGCCGCACCGTCGGCTTGGCGCCGGATTTCACGAAGAACTTGCCCGCGTCGAAGGGCATGCCGACGTGCGCGATCGACAAGAGCCGGTACTGGCCGATGAGGTAGATCATCGAACTGCCGACGAGGATGAAATCCAAGAAGCGGAAATGGCTATACGGGATCAGCGAGAAGATTTCGAGGCCGAACGGTAAGCCGAGCGGTGCGAAGACCATCCAGCTCACGAGCAGGACGAAGAGGACGGGCATGGCGGGCAATCGCAGGAACAGCCCGCAGACGCCGATGATCAGGATCAGTACCGCCGCGACGGGCGAGCCGATGAGGAACATCGTCAGCATGGTCACGGCCAATCCGCCGCCGGCGACCATGAGGTACGTCCGCGACGCCGGGTTCGCGATCAGCTCCCGGTACGGGTTCGGCTTCGGCGGTTTCTTCTCGGGGGTCGGTTCGTCGTCGGTGCTCATCGGCGGATCCCCGCTCCGCGGATGCGGTCGAGCCGCGCGAGGATCAGTCGCACCGGGTCGCCTTGGTTCACGCGCACCACGGACGCACCGGAACGGACGAGCAGCCCGCGCAGGGTCTCGTACTTGCGGTGGTACCCTTCGACGAGCGAAGTTTGAATCACCGCGCCCAGCGTCGTGCGCTTCTTCTTCTTTTTCACCGGCTCGGTATCGCGCGGATCGGGCGGCGGTGGCAGGTCGTCGGGCCACGGCAGCAGCACGAGAACTTGGTGGTGCTTGCCGCGGGCCACACGGATCGACTTCAACAGCGGTTCGATGTCGTCCGCCAGTTCCACGAGGTCGGCGAGGATGATGTACAGTTCGTTGTCGCGGGCGAAGCCGATGGTCCGCACCAACGCCGCGCCGAGGATCGGCACTTTGCCGGGGCAGCGGAAGCGGTAATCGCCGTTCTTTTCGAACAACTTCGGCGGCGGCTGATGGTGGTGCTCCACCAAGAACCGGCTCGCTTTGTCGGCGAAGAAAGCGTCGTCGTGGAGGCAGCGCTCGATGCCGGCGGGCGTGTCGCCATCGCGGGCCGCGAAGAGCGCCGCGAGTTGCTTGCGTTTCGACAGCTCCCGGCTGCGCGGCGGCAAGAACCCGCGGATGCCGAAGATGAACCAGTAGAGGAGCGTCATGATTGTCGGAGCGAGCATGAGCGTGAGGAACGTGAGCAGGAAGGCCGGGAGATCGTCGAGGGAACGCGGGCGGACGATCTCGCGCGTCATTTCGACCATCGCGTTAAAGCCTTCGGCCTTCCAATTGATCAATTGCCAAATGATCGGGATGACCAAGATCCATTTGAAATTGCTGTCGAACAGAGGGATCCAGAAGAGCCCCCACGGCCGCGCGTTCGAACGCTTGTCGAGCAGGTCCGGGTACAGATCCTGGGCGAGCGAGTACGCGTGGCGTTGCAATGTCAGCGGGTCGCCATCGGTGCTCTCGGCTTGCCGGCCGGCGGTCTCCGCGAGGATGCGGAGCAATTCCATCGTGTGCCGGCGGGTGCGGGCCGGCTTCTGCACCTTGGCTTCGGTTTCGTCGAACACCGTCAGCCCGACGAGGTCGCGGTCGCTGGCGGCGGCTTGCAAGACGCCCGCGCCGATACCGGCGAGCTTGGATAAAGGCGTGTGCCCGACCGCGCCCAACCGCGTGCTGTTCGACGCGTCGAGGAAGAGCACGCAGCGGACGGGCACGTCACTTTCGAGTTCCTTCGTGATGAGCTTGTCTTTGCGGGCGCTCGCCTTCCACGCGATCGTCTTCGGCGGGTCCCCGGGAAGATAATCGCGGAGGTGCAAGAGTTCCGTGCCGCTGCCGGCGCGGCGGATGCGGTGAACCCCTGGCGGCGGCAGCGTGTTGAATCGCTTGGTCGCGCGCTGCGTACCGTCGTCGTCCGTCAGCGGCGGGAGAATCAGATACTCCGTCGGCAGGCGGAAAAAGGTTCGGCGGTAGAAGAAACCGCACAGGTCGGCGGTGCGGAGTTCGATGCCTTCGAAGCGGATCACACCGGGAGCGTTCGGGTGAATCTTGTATTCGATCACGACCGGTTCGGTCGGAGACAAGCGCGTGATCATCCGCCGGTGGCCGCTCCGGATGTGCTGGCCGACGGGAAGTTTGTCGGCGAGGGACACGAACGGCAGCGAGAGGCCGCCGTTCAGCCGGATCGTGATGCGCACGGTGCAATCGACCCCGGCCCAGAGGGTCGGCAGTTCGCGGTCACCCTGCAAAATGCGCCGTTCGACGGTGATGCGCGTTTGGGCCGCGCCGGTGCGGACGGCGAACCAGATCCATTCGCCGACGAACCAGAGCAGCAGTGTGAGCGCCAATATCGGCACGGTGGGCGCATACTTCGCCACGGCCAAGACGCCGATGAGGGCGACCTCCGAAACGAAGAAAAGGAACCACCAGCCGCGCGCGGTCAGCACGAATCGGATCCTCGGCTAGACGGTTTCCATGACGCGGACATCCGCGAGGACTTCTTTGACGATGTGGGCGACTTCGCGTCCTTCGATCTCGGCTTCGGGCCGCAAGATCAAGCGGTGGCCGAGCACGTTGAACGCCACGGCTTGCACGTCTTCGTGCGTGACGTAGTGTCGGCCGTGGAGCACGGCCCGGGCGCGGGCGCAGCGGAGCAAGTTGAGCGAGGCCCGCGGGCTGGCCCCGAGCGCGACATCCGGGTGTTCGCGGGTCGCTTCGGCGATCTCGACGATGTACCGGTAGAGCGATTCCTTGCCGAAGACGTACTGCAACTTCGATTGCAATCCGAGGATGATCTCGGGCGTGAACATCGACGGCGGCTCGGCGATCGACCGCCCGTGCAGTTTCAGCAGATCCACTTCGTGTTCGAAGCCGGGGTAGCCCATTTCGATGCGGAGCAGGAAGCGGTCGAGTTGGGCTTCGGGCAATCGGTAGACGCCTTCTTGTTCGACGGGGTTCTGCGTCGCCATCACCAAGAAGGGGCGGGGCAGCGGCAGCGTCTGGCCGTCTACGGTCACTTGGTATTCTTGCATCGCTTCGAGGAGCGCCGATTGCGTCTTCGCCGGGGCCCGGTTGATTTCATCGGCCAGCAGAACTTGGCAGAAAATCGGACCTTTGCGGAGGACGAAGTCGTTCGTGTTGCGGTCGAAGATCGACGTGCCGGTGACATCCGACGGCAGTAGGTCAGGCGTGAATTGCACCCGCGAGTACGCGCAGCCGAGCAGGCGGGCGAAGACTTTGGACAGCGTCGTTTTGGCGACGCCGGGTACGCCTTCCAGCAGCACGTGCCCGCTGGCCAACAGCGCGATCAGCAATTGCTCGGTGACGGCGTCAACGCCGACCACGACCGTGGCGACTTGCTCGCGAACCTCGCGCAGCAGGGCGCTGGCTTGCGCGGCCAACTCGCGGGCGGGGCCGGTCTCGGCGGTTTCGGGCGGGGCACTGTCAAACGAAGCGCGGTTAGCGACGACGGGTCGGGCGGTCATGCGGCTCCTTCGGAGTCGGTTCGGGAGTCGGTGATGGGGGCGAAACGCCAGCGCTCGGCCTCGGCGGCCGCGCGTACGGACGCGAGAATCGGTTCGAGTGCTTTCCACTGGGTATACGCCAGCGGCTTGCCGGCATTTCCTGCGACTTCGTCCCAGAGCCGGCGGACGCTATCGATCAGGTATTGCCGGCTCTGCCCGGTCGCTTCGATTTTCGGACGCCGCCCGCTCGCATCGCCGTCCGGCAAACCGCGCTCGCGGAAGATCAGCAGTACGTACTCGGTGAACGGGGCGCGGAAATCATTGCCGCGGAGGAGTTCCAGCCGCCGGTGCTGGAACGAACCGAGCGGAACATCGCCCCCCAGACGGAGCGGATCGGCGGGGATCGGTTGGTAATCGCGGGCTTGGCGAGACTTCCACAACCGGCTGCGCATCAGCACGCTGGCGAAGATCAGCAGGACGGACACCAAGATGCTGACGATGGCGACGTAGGCGCGGGTGTTCCGCGCGAGGCCATTCTTGAACGAGTCGTTGTCCTCGACTTTAGTCACGACCTCGCTGACCACTTTGGACGCGGTCTCTTGAAACTTACGGTCCATCGGGTCGGGCATTTTGAAGGGCGGTATCGGTGGAGTCGGTGGCTTCGGCGGTTCATTCGACACTTGGGCGAAGTCGAACTCGTCGAACTTGGCGATGATTTTCCCGTTCTCGATGAACAAGCAGTTCCGCCGATTTTCCGGGCCTTGCAACCACGGGACGAGTCTCACCGCGAAGGCGAAGTTGTCCGTCGGCTCGCGATCGGCGGACGAGTACAGCATGTCGTTGGACAATAGGCTATGGTCGGCCATCAGCAAGCAGCGGTAGGTGTCGTCGGCGCGGCCGACGCCGGCGGCGGCGAAGCTGTCGTTCAGGCGGAGTTTCAGCTTCTGCTGTCCACCGGTGTAGCGGGCGGTTTCGGGCAATAGCCCCACGCGGAACGAGGCATAGGGCGGACGTTTCGTAATCCGCAAGGCCGTCGGCGCGTTGGTGGCGATCCGCTCGAACCCGGCGAATAGGGCTTCTTCGGGAGTCGGATTTTTCTCCAGCAAGGCGTAGGGCTTGACGAACGGGCAGTTCGGGTTGCCGAGGTAGGCGTTGGTCCCGGTCGGATCGGTGACTTCGTTACCGACGATTTCCAAATCTTCTTTGTCCGGGAAGAACGGAGTGAGGTTGAGGAACGTGTCCGAGGCGATCAGCACCGACCCGCCAACGGCCAGGGTCTTGTTCACATACTGCGCGGCGACCAATCGCATGCGGCCGGGGTCGCCCAAGACGATGACCAAGCTGTCCTTGTTGTACTCGAAGTCGGTCGGGGCAATCGGTTTGATTTTGAAGTGGTGCAACAACCCACGGAAAAGCTGGGTCTGATCGTCGCGCGGCGGTCCGGCCACCGGGGCGGGCTGCGCCGCGGCGATCACATCGGGGCGCACCCGCTGCGCCGACGCCGGCATGGCCAACAGTACCAACATCAGGCCGGCGAGCCACGGCCGGGGGATCGTATTCATACTTCGGGGACCCCCGCGAGCTGGCAGAGGCAGTGGCGGGCTTCGGCGTAGGCCTCGGCCGGAATTTCTTCCCGCAGCGGCGTGTAGCGGGCCACCGCATACAACCGGGCCAGCGGTTCGGCCAGGTGTTCTTTCTGGGGCAACGCACTCCGCAGAGCTTCGGCGATGGTCATGTGGTTCCAGACGACGGCCCCGTTGCCGCAGACGAGGATCGACAGGTATTCGAAGGCGATCACGAGGCTCGCACGGTCGCGGATGGTCCGCGGATCGACCGGCCACGGCCCTTGCCCCGGCAGCGGTTGCAGGCGGCGATTGCGGGCCTCGCGGATCATCGGCAGGAACTTCCAGATCAAGAAGCCGACGACGGCGGTGACGATCAAAACGAGGATCACCGTACCGACGGTACCCAAGCCCGCGAGGCCGAAGCTGCCGAAGCCCCCAATGCTCGGGGCGCTCGGGGCGTTGAAGCCCGTCTTCGGCGCGCTCGGCGTCGTCGGGGACGCGCTCATATTCTTCATCCAGCTCGGGCTGGTCCAACTCGACCCACCGGTATTGCCGCCGTTCAGGAACTTCCAAAAGCCGGAATTCGAAGAGGACGACGAAGACGAGCCGTCTTTGAAGTCCGGGCTATCCCAAAAAGGCTTCTCGTTCGGGCCACCTTTGCCGTTGCCGAAGAGATCGACGATCACATCCTTGACGGCCGGGGTGCTGTCGATGGGGCCGACGGTCTGCTCCCACATCTGCACGGCGCCTTGCACTTGCTCCGAGTTCTGGTTCGGCTTGGGGTTCGCCGGCTGCTTCCCGGCATCGAGCGGCTTCTCGTTCGGCTGGGGTTGAGCCGGATTGTTCGGATTCGGCTGTGGCATCGGCGGAATATTCGGACGCGGCAGCTCCCCCGGCTTGGGCAGTTGTGGAGGCGGGGGATCGCCCGGCTTCCCCAGATTCTGCATCAGCTTCTTCACGTCGTCCGGACTGGTGCCGGGATTGTCTTTCTGAAACTGCTTCTGGAATTGCTGCGGGTTTTCCTCGGCGTGCTTTCGCGCCGCATCGAGCATCCGTTGCCGCGCTTCCGGGTCGTTCTCGGTGTCCTTCAAAAACTTCTGCAGCAGTTCCATCATCTTCGGATCGATCGTTGGCTTCTCGGCGTTGCCGTTGCCGAGCATCGCGGCCAAGCGTTTGAGCGCTTCCGGATCGCTCGGCGTCTGGGGCAACGGCGTGTATATGCTGCCTTGGGCCAGTGCCGAACCGGCGGCCAGAGTCAGCAGGATCAAACCGCCGAGGATGGTTCTCATGGCTTTTGGCCTCCGGTCGCCTTCGGGGTCGGTTTCGTCGTCGGCAACATGCGCGTAATCGCTTGCGAGGCCTGCCGTCGCACTTCGGTATCCGAATCGTCGAGCAGCAGCAACAACTGCGGCAAGGTCGCCTTCGCAACCGACCCCATCAATCCTAAGGCGTAGGCGGCGCCGGCGCGGCGCTGCGGGAGCGCATCTGCGAGCGCCTCGGTTAGTGGTTCGACGGCGGTGGGGCCGATCTTTGCCAAAGCTTGGGCCAAATTCGCCCGGACATCCGCATCCGGGTCTTTCAAGCAGGCGATGAGCCGGCTCACCAACTCGAGATCGCTCGGGGTTGGGGGAGCCGCACCGCAGGCGGTCGAAGCCAAGATGAGCGCGAAAGTAGCGACCGCCATCCGCACGATTGGGAACCTCGTCGATCCGGGCGCAATTCCGACGGTACCATTGTGGGCGCGGATTGCGGAAGGTTCAAGAAGCGTCCGGGGAATGTTTCGATGCGCGGGTGCGCCAACGGATTCTTGCGGAGGATGTCCGATGTCGATTTCAGTTTCGGTCATTCTGCACACCCCCCTCGCTGAAAGCACTGAAACCACTGAAAGCACTGAAAGCACTGAAAGCACTGAAAGCACTGAAAGCGAATCAGACGAGAGTTGACACCACCGGCTCGCCCATTAAGACTATCCGAACCCACCTAACATCGTTCCCTCGGGTTTCCCATGGATCATTTCCACTACCGCGACCGCGCTTTGTTCTGCGAAGACGTTCCCCTCGCCGAGATCGCCGCGAAATTCGGCACGCCGACGTTCGTCTACAGCGAAGCGACGCTGCTGCACCATTTGAAGGAAATCCAGACCGCTTTCGCACCGGCGAAACCGATCATCTGCTACAGCATCAAGGCGAACGGGAACCTCAGCATCGCCCGACTCATGGGGCAACACGGCGCCGGGTTCGATGTCACCTCCGGCGGCGAGTATTACAAAGCCCTGCGGGCCGGGCCGGCGGGGTCGAAAGTCGTCTTCGCCGGGGTCGGCAAGAGCGACGAGGAAATCCGCTTCGCCCTCGACAACGGCGTCTACCTTTTCGATGTCGAGTCGGAAGAAGAACTCCACACCATCGGCCAGATCGCCATCGAAATGGGCCGCAAAGCCGCCATCGCTCTGCGGGTGAACCCGGACCTGCCGCCGAAGACGCACGCCAAGACCGACACCTCAGTGAAAGGTGTGAAGTTCGGCCTCGACATCGAAACGGTACTCGAGGTCGCGGCCGGGGTCGTGGGGCACAAGGGGTTGGAAGTCGCCGGCATTCACATGCACCTCGGCTCGCCGATTTTGAAGGCGGAACCCTACGAACAGGGCTGCGCCAAGGGCCTGAAACTGATCGAAGCCTTGCGGAAACAGGGGCACCCGATCTCGGTCCTGAACATGGGCGGCGGCTTCGGCATCCATTACCGCCAACAAGAAGCGCTCCCCGCGAGCGCGTTCGCGAAGGTGATCCTGCCGGCCGTCGCCGAAGCGAAGTGCCAATTGGTGCTCGAACCGGGGCGGTTCATCGTCGGCAACGCCGGGATTCTGCTCAGCCGGGTCGTCTTCAACAAAGAGACCGGCGGCAAGCGCTACGTCATCCAAGACGCCGCGATGAACGACCTCATCCGGCCGACGTTGTACGACAGCTTCCACCGGATTTGGCCGGTGCATCCGGGGGCCGAGGTGCCCGAATCCCCGACCGATTTCGAAGCGGCGATCCCCGGGACATTCGAACAGGACGTCGTCGGTCCGGTGTGCGAATCCGGGGACTATTTGGCGAAGAAGCGGAATCTGCCGGCGCTGAAGCGCGGCGATTTGCTAGCGACCTTCAGCGCCGGGGCGTATGGGATGTCGATGGCGTCGAACTACAATGCCCGCCGCCGCGCGGCCGAAGTTCTCGTCACAGGCGGTACATACCGATTGATCCGACGCCGGGAGACGTACGAAGACCTCGTGGCGTGCGAAGAGGATTGCTTAAAGTAGCCAGACCGTGCACAATGCACTCGCCTCGCCGCGCGCCCTCAGTAGGGCGGGTGGTTTCGTATTGGGGCGTTCGCCCGGTTGGTGTTCGACGGAGGATGCGCCCTTGTTCCGACTCCACCTCGTCCGCGCGGCCCTGCTACTGGCATTCTTCGCCGCGGCGACCGATTCCGCACCGGCCCAACCGCTCAACACGAATTCCAAGGCCTTCGAAGCCTTCAAAGAAGCCCGCGACCTCATGCAGCGCGGCAAGTTCGATCTCGCCGCCGATTTATTGAAGACGTTCCTCGCCGCACCGCCGAGCGATGCCGATCTATTGCTGATTCAATCCAAGTACGGCAATTCGGTCTTCTTGCAATTGCGGAATGTGCTCCGCTGGCACGACAACGACAAAGCCGAGGCGGAAGCCAAAGCTAACGTCGAAGAAATCATCAAGAAATCCGAGGCGGCATCGAAGGCTGTCGGCCGCGATCCCGTGAAGATTCAGACGCACGTCCGCAATTTGTCGGGTTCGCGCGAAGATCGTTTGTACGCCCACTCGCAGTTGAAGAT
>JBBRUN010000159.1:0-10327 GCA_038247765.1 Gemmatales bacterium
ATCAACACGACCTACATCAACGCGCTGTCGGTGTGCGCGTTGCTCCGCAAGATCGCGGGCCGGGGAGTGTCGGTGCCGATCACGCTGGTGATGGACAACGCCCGGTATCAGCGGTGCGCCTTGGTGCAGGATTTGGCGAAGGACTTGGGCCTCGAACTGCTGTTCTTGCCGTCGTATTCGCCGAACCTGAACTTGATCGAGCGGTTGTGGAAGTTCGTGAAAAAGGAAGTGTTGAACAGCCGGCACCACCAAGACTTCAAGAAGTTTCAGGAAGCCATCGACGGCTGCTTGGCCGACATGCCGACGAAACACCGCGAGAAACTCGCGACGCTGCTGACCCACAATTTCCAAACGTGGGACAACGTGTCACTCCTGAACGCTTAAAGAATAGCAACACGGCCGAAGCGGTAAATGAGAAAAACGGATCGTTCACCAATCGCCGAGGACTTCGCCGCCGTTGGGGGTCACGGCACCCCAGAAGACGCTCGGATCGACGGTCGGACTGACGGTGCGGACGCTGCCGTCGAACATCGCGACGAGCAGGCCGGCGGAAAAGGGCGTCTGCGGGATGCCGCTCCAGGCTTCATCGAGTTTCGGGCGGACTTGGAACGTCTTCCCGGCCACGGAAGGACGGGTGACCGGAGCGCCGTTCGCGTAGGTCGTCACGGGGTAAACATCGTCGCGGTAGCCGCGGTCGGCGAAACCGGCTCGGCGAGCGCCGCCGACTACATAGGGGAAATTGAGCGAACCTGGAATCAGGCTGGTTTCGTCGAAATTGCTTTCCATACGGGAATAGGAATTGATCATGGGATGGGAGCTACCCCCGGGACGGGGAGAAAGGTTTTCGAGCGTCTTGAAATATTTTTCGCTGAACGAAATCGTGTTGGAAAGTCCGTCGGGAAAGGAGTTGTTCAGATTCGGATAGCCCGCGAACGCCTGCATGTTCGCTCCGTAGCTGCAAGGCGCGTCGAGCCGCTTCGCCAACGTCAGAGTTGGATCGGAAGGGCTCAAATATACTTTTCGAAATGGGTAATCATTATAGTAGTCCTCCTCGGTGGGCAGGTGCGATGTGAAGGGAGTCGCAACTTTTTCCCCTTCGATAAACGGAACGAGCTCATCGAACACCAATTTGTACTCGCCTTTGGAAGCGGGCGGATTGAGATAGAGATTCCAAGTATTCGGGAGACGACCGCTCGAAGCGGTCGAATAACTGTGCAAGCCCAAATTGATCTGCTTGAGGTTGTTGGCGCTTTTCATCCGATTCGCCGCTTCGCGAACTTTCTGCACCGCTGGCAGTAACAGCGCTAACAGTATCGCCATGATCGCGAGGACGACGAGGAGTTCGAGCAGTGTGTACGCACGTCGGACGGAAGTATTCATATCCGACTCGATCAATGTATGTGGAATGCTGCGAATTCAGGTAGTGGCTTATCAGTGTGTCCCAGTTCCTCGACGAACACAACCGCCGTATCCTCGGCGTCGTCAGCTCGCGCCACGGGACCCCACGAAAGTATGAGATACGATCCCCCACAATATTAGTCGCGACATGCCGATTCCTTGTGTCGTGTGAACAAATAGGGAGCGCCACTTTCAGCGCGATGGTACACGGTTCGTCGGCGGAACGCTACTTCCCTAACCCTGATATTTTATCAGTAGTCTGTTGAGTTCAATGGCGCGGCGGTTGAAGGTTCGGTACAGGAAGGAGTTACCACACCACTTCCATCCCTCACCGACAACCGCCGCGATGACACACCGTACCTCACCGACCGTCTTGTTTTCCAGTGTCCAGGGCCGCAAACTCAGCGCCGAGTTTTCCGCCTGGCCCATCACCTCCGATGCCGGACTCCTGCTCCTGCGCGAAGCCGACCGGAAGATCGGACTTGTCGCGGCGCTCGACGCCGCCATCGCCGATCTGCGATCGACGAGGACGGCGGCGATGAGGACGAGGTCGGCGCGGGCGATGCGGCTTTCGAGTCGGCAGAGGGTGGGGGCCGAACCGAGTTCGGCGGAGCCGCCGACTTCGGGATGGTCGTTGGCGGCCTGCCAGAGGGGAGCGTTCCGCAGGAGGGCGTGGTCATTGAGGTCCTCGTAGCCGGCCGCAAGCCCGAAGACCTGCTGGGCCAGGTGCGTCGCTTGCGGGTGGATGATCCGCTCGGGCGATCGACGATGTCCTTCGTGATGCGCCTGAACCTGCTGGCGGAGGGGCGACCGCATCGACCACGCGGGCCAGTTTCGACAGGCCGACAAGTTGACCGTTCGGCAGGGACGCGATGTGCGCCTTGCCCGTAAATGTGACGGCAATCCAACACGACCGAGCAGTTCGTGAAGTTGCCGGGTCCGAGAAGAAGCAGGAGCAGATCAAGGGCATCGGCGTCCCAGTCGGCCCGGCCAAGCAGGCGAGGCACGGGGTGGGAACTCGATTCTGTGCGGAAGCTCCTGCTCATTCATGCTGCTGTGGAGTTGGGTTCCCGAAGCGAAGCGGGTGCTGGCGCGGTCGGAGTGGAGACGTGATCATCAGCACGGGGTGCGGGCCTGCCTCTATGCGGGCCTGCCTCTAAAAGGCGCGGCGGGCCAAGCTGCCCAATTATCAACTACAACTGGGGGACTAAAAGCATCACTTAGGCTACTATACGGCTACCAAGGCCAGGTCTAGATTGCAGGCAGATAAACGAGAGAGGCCAGAAACCACTAGGGCTTCTGGCCTTTTCTCTGACGAGGGCGACGGGGGTCGAACCCGCAACCTCCGGAGCGACAGTCCGGTGCTCTAACCAATTGAGCTACGCCCCCAACACCAGTGTTTATACAGGCCCTTCGGCGAAGGGGAAGGGGGAAAATCGCGTTCGGTAGCCGGGCCGATTGCGACCGACCCATCGGTCTGGAGCGTCCGCACCACCCCGCGCCAGACAGACGCGTTCTGCCCACACCGACACCGATTCTCCAGAATGACCAAACGGCGCGAGGGGTTGTGGCGAGCCCGAAAAATGCCGGCGACGAGAAAAGCACCCGTCGTCCCCCGGAAAGTAGAAGTGACTCGTGGAATCCGGTACACTCACACCATCATTGCTCGACTTCGCTACGAGTCTTCTGGATGACCACGGTTCACAAGTCGCTCTTTCACAAGCCGCTGTTTCGCCCCGAGGCGATGCGGCCGGCGATGAAGAACTTCATCCTGCCGGATCGCGTGGAAGCGCTGCGCCCCAAGCTTACGGACTGGGCCAAGAAGCTCACCGGCAAGAAGCTCGACCAACTCAAAGAAACGGAACTCCTCCCCGACTTCATCACCGACATCTTCGGCGGCGTGCTCGGCTACGCCGGGCCGGTGAGCAAGTTCGACACCTACTCGATGAAGCGCGAAGCGCTGGTGAAGGTGGACGGCAAGTTCGCCGATGCCGCCTTCGGCGAATTCGGACTCGGCAAAGAGCGGTTCGTCGCTGTGCTGGAAGGGAAAGGGCCGAAGGATCCACTGGATCGCCCGTACGCCGGGCGGCACAAATCGGCCGTCGATCAGGCGATGAACTATGCCGTGCAGTTGAAGATCGACTGGTACATCGTCACGAACATGCGGGAAACGCGGCTTTACTTCAAGGGCGAAGACACCCTGACGTTCGAGACGTTCGAGACCGCGAGCTTCGCCACCGACGAAGCCGAACTCCGGCGCTTCGTCTATCTGCTCGGCTCGGAGAGCGTCCTTAACAAAGAGGGTCGCAATCACTTCAAGGAATTACTGGAGGAGTCGAAGGCCGTCGGCGTGAAACTAACGAACAAGTTTTACGCCGAGTACCGCGCCATTCTAAGTTTCGTCGGCCCGCGCTTCTGATTCCCTTTGGGTACTCGCCTTCGTGTTTGTGGATTTCCGCCGTCGGAACCTGATCAGGTTCCCTGCGAACGCCGTAAACGTGGCGAAGGTGTAGGGGCTGGTTCGGCGTTTTCGTCTGATTTTTCAGTTTCGTTTTTCCCCATTCCGTCTGTCCTGTCAGATTGGCATGGTCGTGGAAACGGGAATTCGGTAAAAGTGCTGAGAATATATGGTAGCCAATCCGATAGTTGGGTAGAATAGACAAATGAGACAGATGTGTGAAGTTGCTGATTTTTCGGGAAAAAGTCTTGACTCAAAGCTTTTCCGAGACTGTGCTTGGATAGCGAGCGTACCTTCCCTTAACCGTTAGTGAGAAGATGCTTAGCAAGGTTGATATTACTGGTTACCGTGGATTCAGACATTACCAGATGAAAGGTTTGTCTCGCGTTAATCTATTGGTAGGTCGGAACAATAGTGGAAAAACTGCGCTTCTTGAAGGTCTACACTTCTTAACTTCTGGCGGTGATCCCAGCGTACTGGGCGAAATTGCGGAACGGCGGGGAGAAATCGCCTTCAGCCGTCCCGAACCAACGGTTCAAGTAGATATAACTCACTTTTTCCACGGCCATACGATTATTCCGGACGCAGTATTCAGCTTTGTTGGTGATAATGGATATTTGCCAGTACATGTAAAGACCATACTTGAGAAGGCTGCAGCTAGTGGGGCTGACAGACCGAATCGTATTACTGGCCTGTCTCTTCAGATTGCTGTAAGCGGCAACAAGGGCGACGAACCACGCTACCGTATCTCTCGTGATGGTGCTGTCGATCTTGAATTGGGCCCACGTTATCGTGGCTCAGCTACGCGACGTAAGCGAGGTACTGGCAACGGCCCCCAAGTTCGTTTTGTCGGAACGGACTCTGTTAACACAATCGAACTAGCAGAGATGTGGGATGAAGTAACGATTACTGGCCAAGAGATCGACATATCCGGCGCAATGCGAATTCTCGAACCAAAGCTCGAATCTCTGCATTTCTTAACCGGCCTACTTACGTCTGGTTATTTTCCGGCTAGAGGCGGAATTGTAGTCGGTATGAAAGGGCAAGAAGGTCGTGTTCCACTCGGGAGCATGGGGGACGGAATGCGCCGAATGATGGCGCTGGCGACTTCGCTGGCTTTCACGAGAGATGGATGCCTGTTCGTTGACGAAATCGATACTGGTCTTCACTATTCGGTGATGGCCGACATGTGGAAGCTGATTATCGAAAAAGCGGTTTCGTCAAATACTCAAGTATTTGCCACTACACATAGCTGGGATTGCATTGCTGGCCTATCACAATTCTGTCAACAAGTGCCCGAACATAAGGCAACTGTCGCTGTCCATAAAATCGATAGCGAGATACCAAACAGCATTGAGTTCACTGGTGAATCTCTCGTTCGCATGGTGAAAGGCGACATCGATCCAAGATGAGTGCATTACCTGTGCTTTATGTGGAAGGCGCCGATGACATTGGAGTCGTTAGCGCCCTGCTTGCGCGCCATGGGATAGATACTAAGAAAGGGGCCCAGCACTTAAAGATCATTAGCCAAAATTCTGTGGAAGATCTTCTGGTTAATATGCCTGACGCTATCAAGAGTGCCACCGGCACTCCCGTGGGATTTGTCTTAGATATAGACATATCACTTTCAAGCAGGTGGCAGGCTGTAAGAGAGAGACTCGACACGGTTGGAATTGTCTGCAACAACGAATGTCCAATCTCCGGATTTATAAGTCGAAAGCCAGGCTATCCCAAGCCCTGTGGAGTTTGGCTGATGCCGGACTGCAAGACCGATTTTCAGAAGATGGAAGATCTGTGCCGTACTCTAGTGCCACCCGACCATCCTGTATGGCCTCACGTAGAAAGCAGCGTTGCAGCAGCCGCATCACTGATAGATACGATTAATATCACCATTGGCGATGAGAGTAGCCGATGGGATCGCTTTAGAGACGTAGACAAGATCAAGTCGGAGATTAACACATGGCTTTCATGGCAGGCTAGGCCGGGATGCCCCCTTGGTACTGCCATTAATGCAAAGATACTATCGAGTGACTCTGTTCAGGCCAAAGACTTCTTGCGCTGGATGGGAAGTCTGTATGGATTTGAACAACTTACTTCTATCTAATCACTTCTTGCTCTTCTCCCGTCGTACGCGGCTGGATGTGGGCGAAAAATTTCGTGATCGAGTGCTCCATGTACGTAATCGGGTTCCAGTCAATGGACTTTTGTCCAGCTTCCGCACCGAGGAGCACCCGGACGGCAAACTCAACGATAAGGCTCAAGAGTGGGCGAGCCAAGAGTTCATCCCGCTCGGGTTCGCCCTGCAAACGAGCTTTAAGCGGAAGCAGAATCCGTTCACCTCCCCGCGCACCGCCGACGAATGGGAGCCGTACATCAAGGAAAAGCGGGCCGAAGTGGACAAACTCCGCCGGCAACTCGCCGATGCCGAAGCCGAGATCAACGAGCGGGTCTTCAAGCTCTTCCGACTGACGCCGGACGAAATCGCTTTGCTGAAGCGCGAAGTCGAGCATTGAATGCGCGCGGACTACTGAGAGTTTACCGGCTCGTCCTGTCGCAGAGTTCACGGAATTCCGCCCGCCTCGCACCCGGAACATCCCACATCCGGCGTGCGATCCGCACAATCCGACGCAATCGGGGGCCGACCGGCCGCAATACGCTTGCGAAGTCTCGCACGTCGGCTAAAATTGGGTAAATTAACAATTCTAGGCATCCCCTTCGCCTCCGGATGGCGTGAGTACCACTATGGCGCAGACGTACACCCTCGACGAAGCCGCGCAAAAACTCGGCATCTCAGCCGAGGAATTCAAGCGGAAGATCAAAAGCGAGTGGAAGTCGTTGAAGTCGTTCCGCGATGGCCCGACACTACGCTTCCGCTCCGCCGACATCGACGAACTCGCGCGCTCGCTCGGCCAAGCCAGCGACCCCGGACTCCAACCCGGCGAAGCCCAAAACCTCGCGGGCGATTCGTCCGACGAGATCGCCATCGATTTGCCGCCGCCGTCCAAACCGAAGCGGCCGATCGCCGACAAGCCCCTTTCGTTCGACGATAGCGACGACGACATCCTGACGCTGCCCAGCGGCGATTCCGGCGTTTCCAAGAAGAAGCCCCGCAACACGGGCGATAGCGACGTCCGCTTGGAAATGACGCCGTCGAAAAAAGATCCGGCCGCCAAGGAGCTGACCGAAGAGATCTCGCTCGACCTCTCGGGGCCGCGTAGCGGGATCTTGAAATCGCCGAGCTCGCGCAAGCTCGGCGCTTCCAAACTCAAAAGCCCCGATTCCGCCAAGATTCCGGGGCCGAAAGGCCAACAAGCATCGGACGACGGCAGCAGCGAATTCGAACTCAGCCTCGATTCCGACAGCGACTCGTTCGAACTCCAACTCAACACCGATAGCTCCGAAGAAGTCGACCTCGGCGGTTCGGCTCCGTCCGCCGGTACCCGCGGCGGGCAGAGCGGCATCAACCTCCGCAAACCGGCCGACAGCGGCGTGTCGCTGGAGAAAAACCCGCTCGAAGACAGCGACTCGGACATCGACTTCGAACTTTCCCTCGACGCGCCGGGCGCGTCGTCCAATGGGTTGGGCGCCCCGCGTTCGGGCGGCAAAGTCAGCGCGGCGGATTCTTCCAGCGAGTTCGAACTGAGCCTCGACGACAACTCCGGCGTGGCCGACGCGCTCGCCGAGGAACTCGAAGCCGAGGACAACAAAGGCGACATCTTCGAGACCGACTTCGAGCTGCCGGTGGCGTCCGACGAAGAATCGGGTTCGGAAGTCGTGGCCATCGACGCGGCCGATACCGACCTCGAGAATTCGGACTTCGACATTGCCATCAGCGATGAGGACGCGCCCTACGACGACGAGAGCGCGAGCCAAGTGATGCTCGTGGACGACGAGCAGAGCGAGATCGAAGAAGACGCCCCGGGGGCCCGCAAAGGCAAGAGCGGCGGCCGGCGCTCGCCACTGCTGGCCGACGACGATGTCCTCCTCGACGACGTCGAAACCGAAGAAGGCTCTTCGGCGAGTTCCGCCATGCGGAAAACGCGCCGCGACGAAGACGACGCCCCCGTGCGGACGGTCGTGGCCAAACCCGCGACGTGGGGCCCGCTCCCCGCGCTCTTGTTGATGCCCTGTTTGATCATCGTCGTGCTCGGCGGGCTGATGAGCTTCGAGGTGCTGCGCGGCATGTGGGGCTACCAGCAACCCTCGAAACCGAGCGATTCTTTAGTGCGCGGCGTCGCCGATGCCTTGGGTATGAAGGCCGGGCAGTGATCCCCCCCCCACGCATGGCGTGACTCGACGTTAGAAGGTTGGGCTATCCCCCCTTTCCACAAGGCTATGTCCGAAGACTCAACTGCCCTACGGCCTCCGGTTCATTTTGTCAGAACTCCAAGAAGCATTGCCACACCCTGACTTGCGGGTGTCGCAATGCTTCTTGGAGGCTTTGTAGGTCACGCTAAGCGTGGCGCCATTCCCGTACCGGATTCTCACCGGCGTCACGCCGGGCGTGACCTACGAAAACGGCCCATCGCGCAGAATTTCGAGAATCGTTATTACACCCGTTGGTGAGCCAGCACAAGGATAGCTCATAGGTTTTGCTTTCGGAGCTTTCGCTGCTTTCGCTGCTTTCAGCAGGGGGGGTACGCAGAATGACCGAAAGCTAAAAGCTAAAGTTGGCTCCAAGCATGCCGAGAATCGAACCGCAGCGCAAAGTCAGTGTTGTTTTGGGTTTGCGCTGCGCGACCCAGAAATCGGCGAGAAGGGTATGGTCCCTTCCTTCCAAACGGCGGGTTCCGAAGACTCCACACGCCCTACGAAACCTCCAAGAATCGTTGCTACACCCTGACTTACTTGTCATTTGACATCGGGCCGCCGAAACTCTACAATATGGTTTTACAGGGTACCGACTTGGGGCGATTTCGGAGCTCTCTTCTCCCAAATCTTACCCAAACCGCCTACTCCGTACCCGCTACGCGATCCTCCCGCCTGAACCGACCCCGAATTTCGGCCCCGACCGGAACTTTTCGCCATACTACTGGCGTCCGACTTGCGATAGACGATTTGACCCCTGCCCACTTCCGCGCCACAATGGGTGGCGAGACCGGAAAGTTGACCCAGACCCCGCGTTTGTTCCTTCCTCGTTTTTCGGAGTCCGACAGTGACACCCTTCCGCTCTTGCAACGGTTCGCCGCTCGACCGCCGGATGTTCCTGCACGTCGGCTTCGTCGCCGGCCTCGGTTTGACCCTCGACCAATACCTGCGCATGCAATCGGCCCAAGCCGCCGAAGCGGTGGTTCCCGCCAAAGGGCCGAAGGCCGAGGCGCTGATTCACATTTATCTGCCGGGCGGTGCGGCTCACCAAGAGAGCTGGGATCCGAAGCCTTTCGCCCCGGTCGAATACCGCGGCGACATGACGAGCATCGCTACCAAGATCGAAGGCGTGCAATTCAACGAGTGCCTGAAGGAAACGTCCAAAATCGCCGACAAGATCACCGTCTGCCGGAGCATGACCCACGGCGAAGCCGCCCACGAGCGCGGCACGCACAACATGTTCACCGGCTACCGGCCCAGCCCGGCCCTGACGTTCCCGAGCATCGGCAGCGTCGTCAGCCACGAACTGGGCGTGCGGAATAACCTGCCGCCGTACGTGGCCATCCCGACGATGCCGAACACCTACGCGGGCAGCGGCTATTTGAGTTCCGCCTACGCCCCATTCAGCCTGGGCTCGGATCCCGCGAACGGCGGGTTTAAGGTTCAAGACCTCAGCCTACCGGGCGGAGTGACCCCGGATCGCTTCACGAGCCGTCGGCAACTGCTCGACACCGTGAACGATCACTTCAAAGCCAAGGAAAAGTCGGACAACCTCGACGCCATGGACACGTTCTACCAACGCGCTTACGGCCTGATTTCGAGCGAGAAGGCCCGCGACGCCTTCGACATCAACAAGGAAGACGCCAAGCTCCGCGACGTGTACGGTCGCAACTCGGCCGGCCAGCGCATGCTCATGGCCCGGCGGCTCGTCGAAGCGGGCGTCCGCCTCGTCACCCTGACCTACGGCGGCTGGGACTTCCACAACGGCATCACGGCGAACACCCGCTCGCAACTGCCGGCGTTCGACCAAGCCTACGCCGCGCTCATCAACGACCTGAGCCAGCGCGGGATGCTCGACAAGACCCTCGTGATGATCTCGTCCGAATTCGGGCGGACGCCCAAGATCAACGGCACCGCGGGGCGCGATCACTGGCCCAAAGTGTTTAGCGTGGTGCTCGCCGGCGGTGGCATCAAGAAGGGCAGCGTCTACGGCAAGTCGGACGCGACCGCCAGCGAACCGGAAGAAGACGCGCTGACGGTCGAGGACATGGCCCAAACGGTCTACACCTGCTTGGGCATCGACGCGACCAAGAAGCTGATGTCCCCCGGCGACCGGCCGATCGACATCGTCCGCGAAGGCCACGTCCGCAAGGAATTGCTGGC
>JBBRUN010000160.1:0-10225 GCA_038247765.1 Gemmatales bacterium
GGTCCTAGGTCTTGCGTCAGTGTGTTGAATAAACATTATGGGGCAGCATCGCTCCATGTTGGGCGAGTGCGGACATTAACTCTCGACGCGATAGTCGATCAACATCCACATGGCGTGATCACAGGTTTGCCATTCCGGGACGATAATCCAACTGAAGCCGAGCACTTTGCGGATTCTTTGGCAGAAATGGCCCGGCATATTGCCAAGGCCGACGTCGAGTTGAGCCTAGGCTAGGGGCATTGAGCTGAGACACTATTCTGATTTTAAACTCAGACACTAACCGGGTTCCGGTGACCGATGGACATCCGCGACATTCCCCCCGTTCCGCCGCTCGCCGCCGCCACCGGCTTCGAGGGCTTGCACAAACTCCGGCGGAGTTTCGTCCTCGCCGTACGCAGCCTCTGGCTGCACAAACTGCGGGCGTTTCTCTCGGTGCTCGGCATCATCATCGGCACGTCCGCGGTCATCGCGCTCATGGCCTTCGGCAAAGGCTCGATGCAAGACGCGCTCGAAGACATCAAGCGCCAAGGGGCGACGAACATCGTGGTCCGCAGCGTCAAGCCGCCGGATGAAGGCGCCACGGCCAGCCGGTCGTTCGTGGCGAGCTACGGCCTCAAGACGCTCGACCTCACGCGGATGGGCACCTTCGGCGATAGCATTTCGAAGATGGTACCGATGCGCGTCTTCCCGGCCGAAGTCCGCTACCTCGACCGCATGTCGAACGGCCGGCTGGTCGCCACGACCGAAGACTACGCCGCGGTGAACAAGCTCGTGCCGATGAGCGGGCGCTTCCTCAACGAAGAAGACAACTTCCGCAAGCTGAACCACTGCGTACTCGGGGCCGGACTGGCCGACAAACTCTTCCCCTTCGAAGACCCGATGGGCAATTCGGTCGTCATCCGCACCCAAGAATACCGAGTCGTCGGCATCCTCGCCGACCGCATGCCGACGGGCGGCACCGGCGGTAGCCAAGCGGCCGAGGATTATAACAACGACGTCTACATCCCGTTCGAAACCGCCAAGGTTCGGATCGGCGCTACGGTCGTCATCCGCTCGTCCGGCTCCCGCGGCGGCGAGAAAGTCGAAGTCTCGCAGGTGACGCTGACGGTCGATGCGGACTTCGAAACATCGGAGGGTCGGGAGAAAGTCCGGGCCGTCGGCAACGCCATCAAAGGTATGCTGAAAGACAATCACCTCCGCGAAGATTGGGCCGTATCGGTGCCCCTCGATCGGCTCGAAGAAGCGGAACGGGCGCAGGCCCGTTTCACGTCGCTGCTCGTGCTGATCGCGTCGATTTCGCTGTTCGTCGGCGGGATCGGCATCATGAACATCATGTTGGCGACCGTCACGGAGCGCACCCGCGAGATCGGCATCCGCCGGGCGCTCGGGGCGAAACAGCGCGATATCATCGTGCAGTTCTTGGTGGAAGCGGTGGTGCAAACGACCGTCGGCGGCTTGGCCGGGTTGCTGTTCGGCGTCATACTCGTCTTCGGATTGCCGCCGCTTTCGCAGTTCTTTTTCGACACCAACCTCCCGGCCCAGTTGAGTTGGCAACCGATGGCCCTGAGCGTCGGCGTGTCGATTGTCGTCGGAGTCGTCTTCGGGTTGTACCCGGCGTGGCGAGCCGCGAAGCTCGACCCGATCGAGGCGCTCCGGCACGATTGACAGACATCACCGACCCGTATCCAGTTTCCAGTTGCCGACGCTGTTGAACAGCGTCGTCGGATTCAACTGCCGGCCCGGCACCGGGTCCGGCCGACCGGCGAAATAGACCTTCAATTTCGCGCTCACGACCATGTGCCGGTCGATCTGCCAGAGCGGCACGAACGGCACCACTTCGTTGAAGCGGATGAACAAATCGTGCGATAGCGGCTTCAATTTCCCGTCGGTGTCACGCGTCTGCTTAGCGTCGGTTAACAGCTTCCCGTACTTCGAATCGTCGGGTGACGGGTTGGTGCTTTTCTCCAAAAAGCCGGTGTAATTGCGGCCGTTTTCGCCCGCGGCGGTGGGGTCGAGGAATTGCGCCAAGGCCAGCGGGTACCAATCGTCGCGGTAGTCGTAGGTCATGTAGGCGATTTCGTAGCGGTGCTCTTTCTCGACCCGGCGCAGCAGGTCGCGCGGCGCCACGGCCTCCAGCGTGATCGAAGCCTGGCTGTCCGCACCGGCGTATTCGATATTTTGCTTGATCTTGACGCACGCGTCGGCCGCCTGCGGATCGTCGTCCGGGTACAGCAGGGTGAACGACAGGGCGCCGTTGCGGCCGGCGCGGAACTTCCCGGCGGCCGTATCGCGGTCGAAGAGGCTCGGGGCCGGACTGCCGAGCGGTCGAGCCGCCGCCCAACAGTCGCTCGGGAACGGCCCGGCGAGCGCTTTGTGATACTGCTTCTGGCCGGCCCGGTAGACGTCGTTCAAGATCGTCTCGCGGTCGATGGCGGCGGACAGCGCCCGGCGCACGTTGGTATCTTGCAAGTTCGGCACGCGGTGGTTGATCGCCAGAAGGTGAATCCGCCGGTTGACGGCCGGGGTCACGACGGTCGCGCGATCTTGCTGGTCGTACTTGGGCAGTTCTTTCGTCGGCACATCGGGAAGGATGTGGATGCGGTCGCCGCGCACTTCGTTGAGCGCGTCCGGATAGTTCGCCAGATTCAGGAACTTGACTTCGGCGATGCCCGGCTGGACCGCCCGCCCGGCGTGGCTGGCATAATCCGGATTGGCCACGAAGGTCACGTCCGGCAGCACTTTCCCGGCCACCGGCGGTTGGTAGCTCGGGGCCAACATGTACGGCCCGGTCCCGAATGGTGCCCTGCCGAATTCTGCATCGTCGAGGGACTTCTTGCGTTCGAGGAACCACTTCGCCGGGAGCATCTTCGCGGCGAGCACCGTCCGCGGGTCGGGGTGCCCCTGCTTCAACTTCACGCGGACGTCGAGCGGATTCTTCGAGTTCAATTCCGGTTCGTCGAGCCAGTCGGCCCAAATCGCGCTCGGGTTGTGCCGGCTCGCGTGCATCAGTTGAATCGTACCGACCAAGTCGGCCGCGTCGAAGACGCCGGAACCGGCCCGGCTCCACTTCGCATTGCCCAGTAACGTGACATCCCGCCCCAGCGAGCTGACCGCCGGTTTGTGGGTCACGAGCGACGGCCGATAGTTCGCACCGAGCGCGTCGTCCGGGATCGTTTCGAGCAAACCTTCGAAGAGCAGCTCGACGGCCCAGAGTTCGCTGTCGAAGCGGGCCGTCGCGGGGGACATGAACTCCGGCAACCGGCGGACGCCGATGACGAGGGCTTCGCCGGTGCCGCCGAGTTTGAGTTCGAGGTCGCGGAGTTCCTTCTGGTTCGGATCGAGTGCCCGCACGGTGCGCAAGCTGTTGCGGGCCTTGGCCGCGTCGGATTGGTTGCGGGCGTCGTCGAGGAATTCCTTGGCCCGCAGGCTGAGGCCGTTGCGGATCTTGGCGAGGCTCGGGTAGCCGGAATTCGGGAAGCGCGATTCGAAATCCTGCAACAGATCGCGCGCCGCTTCCAGCTCCGGGATGTTCTTCGACTGGGCGAGTTCCTCGGCTTCCAACAATCGGAACGCCGCGAATTCTTGCAGCAGTTTCGGATTCGTCCGGTAGCGCACCGAGAACCGGGCGATCAGTTCCTTCATCCGGAACCAGTCTTTGGCCGTCGCCGCCTCACGCGCCAAATCGACGCGCACCGTACCGAGCTTGTCCGAGATGGCGAGTTTGATCGGCTCCCAGTTCGCGCCGCGGCGTTTCTTCTGTTCCACGGCCGACTCGTGGAAGAAGAGCACCTGCGTCAGCACGCGTTCCACAGCGAGGAGGCGCTCCCGTGGCCCGGGCAGGTCGGTCGGCTTCAGCGCCAGCAGTTTGTCGGATTCACCGAGGACGAATTTCTCGAACGGGACGAGGCTCAAAACTTGGTTTACGGCGATGCCGAGGGGTTCCTCGGCCGGCTTGTTCTGAGCGTCGAGTTCGGCGGCGCCGAACGGATCGGGGAAGGTTCCTTTGTCGGCCGGGAGCGTCAGCGGCAGAATCGAGATGCGGGCCGAACGGCCCCCTTTCAGCGTGAGTCGGTCGTGCGGCACCGCGCAGGCGGCGTAATATTTTTTGATGGTGACGTGATCGTTCCCGGCAGCGGCCCGCGACAAATCGGCGATGGACGTGCCCCCCGCCGCACCGGGGCCGACGGGGTCATCGTCCACGACGATCTTTTTGGGCGGTTTCTTCGGCGTGACCTCTTCTTCCTCGTCCGCAACGGCGGCTAAGCCGACGAGGCCGACGGCGAGCGCGAGGAACGCCAACCGGAAGGGGAGCTTGGAATTATGAAACATTGCTGAGAATCCTGGGCCGGTGCGAAACAACCCGCTTCAAGCTGTGTTAATTCCTATGGTACCGCATTCCGGCGCCGGGGCGAAATGTCGGGTGCCCGAAAACTTCACGGATTATTCCGTTGACCATTCGGGCCCGGTTTCGTGAAGTTACCGCGTCGGTTCGGCCAACTGTTTCGGTTTCCCGCCCGGCATTCCGCCGACCGGGGCGAATCGGTTCCACCACCCCCAGGAGTTTTTCGATGCGTAAGTTGATCATCGCCGCCCTCAGCCTCATGCTCTCCACCGGCCTGCTCCTCGCCGCGGAAGTGGTCTTCGTTTCCTTCGACAAGGAAAAGAAGGAATTGAAAGTCAAAGACGGCGACAAAGAGATGACCTACAAGATCACCGACAAGACGACCTACAAAGCCGGGGACAAAGACGTCCCCGCCGACAAGGCCCTCGAATCCTTCGGCAAGATGAAGGAAGGCAAGTCGAAGTTCGAAATCACCGTCGACAAAGACGTGGCGACCGAAATCAAGTTCAAGGCCAAGAAGAAGACCAACTAAGCCCGGGCACCGCGCATCGCATAAGCCCCACCGACATCGGTGGGGCTTATTTCGTTTCCGCGAGCACCCGAAATCGAATCCGCACGCCGCTATGTAAATCAGCCGCACTCAATGACAAGTTGCCATTCGAAAGATCTACTTTGCGTAAGTGAGGGAGTTTTTTGATTCACCGACCGTCTGGGAAATGTCGATGAGGTGGATAACGACGGCTGTTTCGGTTGTCACGCCGCGGCCCGAATTTTCGAACCTCGTCGAAACCCGGAGGAATCCGCAATGTCCGCGAAACTGGGACGTGCGCTGCGATTGACAGCCTGCCTGATCGGTGCTACCGCCACGCTCGCCGGAATCGGTTGCCAATCGGGCAACGGTAAGCATACCGAAAGCATCCAGGCGATGCCCGATTTCGAAGTGCCCAAAGAATTGAACAAAGTCACAATGCCCCCGTACACCGTCGAAGCGCCTGATATTCTCCGGATCGACGCCCTCCGACTGATTCCCTTGCCGCCGTATAAGATCGAGCCGCTCGATGTCCTTTACCTCTATGCACCCGGCGCCCCTGAGTCCAAGCCGATCAACGGGTTGTACCCCGTCGATCCGGATGGCACCATCAACCTCGGGCCGGACTACGGCGGGCAGTTCAAAGTCGTCGATATTACCGCGCAAGAAGTCGAGAAGATCCTCGCCAAGCACCTGATCCGCTTCATCAAAGAACCCGCCGTGTCGGTCTCGCTGGCCCAATCGAAGGGCGTGCAGCAAATCCGCGGCGAGCACCTCGTCCGCCCGGACGGCACCGTCGGCCTCGGCGGCTACGGCAGCGTCTACGTCGCCGGGATGACCCTGCCGCAGGTGAAGGCGGCCATCGAAGCGCAACTGTCGCAGAAACTCTATCGCCCCGAAGTTTCCGTCGACGTCGGAGCGTTCAACAGCAAATACTACTACGTCATCACCGATTTCGCGGGCAACGGCGAGCAAGTCGTGCGCTTCCCCGTGACCGGGAACGAAACCGTCCTCGATGGGATCGCTCAAGTCGGGGGCTTGTCGGCCGTGTCGTCGAAGAAAGTCTGGATCGCCCGCCCGGCCCCCGCCGGGAGTACGCAGGATCAAATTCTGCCGGTCGATTGGCGCGGGGTTACCCGCCGGGGCCAGAGCCGGACAAACTACCAGATCCTCCCCGGCGACCGCGTATTCGTGATGGCCAACCCGTTGAGCAAGTTCGATACGCAAGTCGGCCGCGTGCTGAGCCCGATCGAACGGGCCTTCGGTGCCACGCTGCTCGGTGCATCTACCGTCCAAACTGTCCAAGGCAACTTTGGCGGAATTGGCGGCGGCGGATTCCGGTAACGCGGGACGGTTCGGCCGGGTGAATCGCGCCGGCTGCGATAGCCGGGTGCGGTAGTAACAGAGCTATCGGCATCGAAACGACGGAATCAACGCATCGACGGCGGGCCGGGTTCACAGGAACGCCGCCCGCCGTCGATGCATTGATAGCCCATCGAAGTGCGGATTACGGATGCGGAATGCGGAATGCGGAATAGCGGGCTATTCTGGATTCGGCTTTCCGTTCTCCGCACCCTTGAAAGGATTTCCGATGAAGCGATTTCTATTCGCCGTCGCGGCACTGATATCGATCGCCTGCCTCGCGGAACTGCCGCAGGCCGCGGCCCAGCCTCAAGTCCCCGGTGGCGGCGGCAGCGGGGCGGGCGGCGCGAGGTTCAGCCCCTATTTGAACCTGCTCGGCGGCAATCGCAGCCCGGGCCTCAATTACTTGGGCTTGGTCCGCCCGCAGCAGCAACTCAATCAGCAGTTCGGCCAGCTCCAGCAGCAACTCACCCAACAAAACCAGTCGCTGAACCAAGCCTTGCAGGCTACGGAAGAGTCGCTGTTGCCAACCACGGGGAACGTCGCCGTGTTCAACAGCACCGGCGGCTATTTCAACCGCATCCCGGGCGCGACCTCGGGCGGCGCTTTCGGCACGGCCGGCGGTTTCGGGCGCTCCGGTGGCGCATTCGGCGGCGCGGGCGGCGTCGGCAATCAACCCAGTTTCTCTAGGCCGCAAAGTTCCCGCGGTGGCGGCCGCCGCTGATCCTCCGAGTTCGAACCACTCCACGAAAGGATTCGTCCATGTTCCCGATTCGACTATTGATCGCCGGCGCGATCGCCGTCGGCGGAGCCTCCAGCGCCCACGCCCAAGGCTGCGATACCCCCGGCGGCTGCGGGCCGGCGCCGGTGTTCGGCACCGGGGCACTCTTCGCCCCGAACAAGAACCACGCCCGTTACCCGGATGCCAACTATCCGCTGTGCGCGACCAAAGCGTACCCGCTTTCGGACTGGAAATTCATCAGCAAGTATTGCGGGCCGACGCTGAACCCCGGCACCTGCTACGGGTACTACCCGACGAAGTGGCGGCGCTGGGAAGAGATCTGTCCGCAAGGCGGTGAAGCCGGTTGCGCGGCGACGATGCCCGCCCCCAGCGGCATCCCGCAAGTGATCACGCCGGTGCTCCCGGCCCCGACGCCACTGCCGACACCGATTCCACCGGCGACCGACAAAATTCCGAAGGTGGACTTCCTTCCGGAAGCGGCTCCGACGTCGGTGGCACCGGGTCCGTTGCCGATGATCCCGATGCCCAAAATCAGTTCGACGCCGGTGCTTCCGGTCAGCCCGGCCGAACACGGCAAACCGGCTCCGGACGCTCCGCTGCCTCCGCTGAAGACGCTGCCGAACCTCGTGGTACCACCGCTGAAGGAACTGCCGGAACGAAGCCGGAATTAGTCCTAGGTAGCCACTACTCGCCGACTTGCAAGCAGATCAATTTCTTGTCGTCGCGCAGGTAGAGCTTGCCATCGCTTAGGGCCGGGTGGGCCCAGGTTTCGCCGCAGACCTTGGCCCGGGCAAGCTCTTTGTATTCCTTGGCGTTCGGTTCGAGCAGCATCAGGTTGCCGCCGTCGTCGAGGAACAGCAGTTTGCCGTCGCCCGTCTTCACGAGCGCCGCGTGGTACTTGCCGACGTTCCCCTTTTCCCAGGCGATTTTGCCGGTCTTGGCTTCGACGCACCGCAGGATGATCGACGCATCGGTGAGCGATGCCTTGCCGTTGACCATGTAGAGGTATTCCCCCACGGCCACCGGCGTCGAGAAGTAGCAGGTGAGTTTCTCGTTCTTCCAAACTTGCTTGGGGACATTGTCGACGATCGAAATACCGACGGAGCCGGACATCACCGAACCGGCGACGTACAAGTCACCCACCTTCACCGGCGTCGTCGAGCTTTCGAGCAACTTGTCGACGAACGGAAACTTCCAGAGTTCCTGGCCATCTCTCGCCGTCAGACTGCGGATGTGGGAATTCGTGAGAAATACCAGTTCCGTCTTGTCGCCCGTACCGACGGCGATCGGGCTGGCGTAACTCGGCGTGTCTTCGGTCGTCTGCCAGGCGATCTTGCCGGTGGCTTTGTCGAACCCGACGATCCCGGCCCCTTTGCCGCCGACCATGACGACCACGTGTTGGCCGATGACCGTCGGGCTGGTGCTCGCCCCGAATGTGAGATTCTTCGCTTTGAAATCTTTGAGTGTATCGACCTGCCAAACGATCTCGCCCTTCTTCGTGATGTCCCAGCAGGCGAGGACGCCGGTGTTGCCGAGAGTGTAGACGCGGTCGCCGTCGACGGTCGGCGTGCCGCGCGGCCCTTCGCCGAACAGCGGCTGAAACTTGGCGCGGTCGTAGCTCGACTCCCACAGGAGTTCGCCCGTCTTGGCGTCGAATGCGGCGAGCATGTCCGCGTCTTTCTTCGCCGGCTTGTAGAAGGCGTAGACGACCCCCTTGGCGACGACCGGCGAGCTGTGCGCTTCGCCGACAACTTTGCTCCAGACTTCTTTCGGTTTCGCTTTCCACGCCGGTACTTTTTCCGGCGAGGTCGAATCGCGATTCGAGCCCAAGAACTGCGGCCAATCGGCCCCGAAGGCGGGGAGGGACGCCGAAAAGCAAGTGATTGCGAGTAGCCAACGCATGGTGCAATCTCCGGTTGAGTCTGAAATCTGTCATCTGTTGAAGATCACCAACAGACAGCAGTAATCAGATATCAGATAAGACGTTCAACTCAATTCGCGATTCACGGGCTTTCCGAGAAGATACGGGGCGCTTAGCGGCGTTCAGCATCGTGTGTAGCGGTGCGTAGTTCCACCCGCACTCGAACTCGTCGGCAATCGTCTTCAACCTCGCCACGGCGTTCTCGGTGATCGCGTGCTGTTGGTCTTGGAAATTCGGATCGCAGAAGTAAATCCGGCATCCGAGCGGCCGCGATTCGCGGGCGGTGCAAAGCCCCTGCACTTGGAACGGGCAGAAGTCCCGGCTCACCGGTTTCTCGTAGGCCGGTGAGGTTTCCAAAAGAATATCCGCTTCGAACTGGCTGAGGAACAACGTGTGCCCGTATTCGGTGAATCGGCAGCAGCGGCCCGACGCCTCGCAGCGCGGCTTCGCCGCCGCGATCGCCGCATCGACCTCGGCGTACACTTCGAGCACCCGAGATCGGAGTTCGGGATCCATCAGATTTTGATGACCTTGACGCGGCGGAGGATTTCTTCGACGGGGATGAGTTCGCCCCGGCCGGAGCCGGGGCAGTCCCCTTCGGTGCGTTGCCACGTCTCGGGCGATTCGAGGTTGCTATCCCAAAACGGCCACGTCCGGCATTGGCGGGGCCGCACCGAATAGACCGTGCAGCCGCGCTCGGCATCGTAGAAGACACAAGCCCCGTCGGCCTTCTCGCGCAACGTCACTTGGCCGCGGGCCTTCTTGGTGTACAGCGCCACGAACTCGTGCCGGACATCGCCGCGGAACTTGGCGAGCTTGTCGATCTCGACGTCGTTGACCCAAACGAACCCCGGCTCGCCGGTGCAGCACTTCCCGCACTGCGTGCACTCGAAGCGCAGCCCGTCTTGAAACCAGGGTTGTTCGGCGGCATCGGGCATCGACGGCGGCTCCCACGACCAAGGGCGGAACAGGCTTACGATATGGATCCTCGGCGAATGAAGCACCGACTTCGCAGAATGGACTCAGCGCCCGTGGATACATTGAAATCGTATCGGTGATCGTTTCGAACGGGAGACGATTCGTGGATCGGGACGAAGAACTCGCGGTGTTGATCGGCGGTCTCGCGGAGCAATTCCGGCGGCGCGGCAGCGCCGATGTCGAAGGGGTCGCGCGGTCGCATCCGGAACTCGCGGGGGAACTCCGCGAGCTATGGGCTGTGGCGCAATTCGCCGAGTTGATCCAACGGCCGGCGGTCACGATCCACCACCCGACACAACCGACGGGCGATTCTGCGCCGACGGTGCTGCCACGCGACTTCGGCGACTTCAC
>JBBRUN010000161.1:0-10188 GCA_038247765.1 Gemmatales bacterium
AAGAGCTACGAGTTCTCGAAGTCGTGGACGATGCACGTAGCGGCGACGCGATTCAGCTATTTCAGCTACAACTTCTGCTGGTGTGTGCGGACCTTACGGTTGAAGGGCGAGGACGGTCGGTATCAGGCACGAACGCCGGCGATGGCCGCCGGCCTGACGGATCACGTGTGGTCGATCCGGGAGTGGATCACCTTCCCCGCAGTACAACGTCAACAGGACACCACCCGGAACTGCCCGGACAAGAGTAAGCGTCATGAACTCGACCGAGCCACCGACCACCGCGACCGATAGGATGGGCTGAGAGCTTTAACGCCGCGATTCGATCATGAGGAAGTTGAGCTGTCTCGACTTCCGACTCACCGACATTCACGGCGACATCGCCAAGGAGAGTTTGGCATGGCTGCTTCATGCAACTTGAGATCTCCCCTCGCGATGTTTGTTACTTTCGCAGCCATCGTGGCGGGTCTGGCGGGCACAGCGAGTGCTGACGAGAAGCCCGACCTGCTCGTTCTGATGCACGCGACGGGAACGATCGAAAGCTACGACCCCGAGAATGGCAAGCGTGTTGGAACTTATCTCCGCGGTCTGCCTCCCTCGAACAGCATCCTGTTCGACTCCCATGGCCGATTGCTAATTTCGACTGGGTTGCCCGGGGAAGTCGGGACGGTGCTGCGCTACGATCCCAAGAACCGCAAAATGGAGACGTTTCTCAACGTCCCCGAAGGTTACGGCGGGCACTTGTTTCGGGCGACCGGCATGGCTTGGCACGGAGGCGATCTGCTGGTCGCGAGTCAGGGTGACGGGAAGATCAAGCGTTACGACGGGAAATCCGGTGAGTGGAAGGCCGATGTCGCCCATGCTTCAACCGGCGGCATCACGCAGATCGCGGTTCACGAGGGCCGCCTTTACCTCACGGACTATCCCGGCAAGTCGATTCGCATTGCCGCCCAGAAATTGGACGGCTCCGAGGCAGCAGTCTGGGCCGAGCAAGGAGAGCATTCGCCGTGGGGGTTAGTGATCGACGCCAGGGGGCGGGCGTACTCTTCGACAACGGGCAATCGCATCCTGCGTACCGAAGGGAAGGAGACCGTCGAGTGGGCCGGCGCGGGCGGCGGAATCGCCACCCCCGTCGGTCTCGCTCTCGGCCCGACAGGGGAACTGTTTGCCGCCAATCTCCAGGGTAAAGTCAGCGTCTGGAAAACCGATCGGCCGCAGTTGGGGCCGCCGATTCGCGTGATCGGCGGCGAGGAAATGAAATCGCCAATCAGTATGGCGTTCACCAGTTCGCCCCGCGAAAAGGAGTTCGTCCACGTTGCCCCGCGCCGGTTGCTCGCGGAGACACCGGAGAAACTCGCGTTCTTCGAGTCCAAGGTCCGACCGCTCTTGCTGGCACGCTGCATCGAGTGCCACGGCGACAAGAAAACCAAGGGCGGGTTGCGGTTGGATCGTCGCGCAGCCTGGATGAAGGGGGGCGACTCGGGGCCGGCTATCATACCGGGCAAACCCGACGAGAGCCTGCTGATCAAGGCCGTCCGGTATCAAGACAAGGATTTCCAGATGCCGCCGAAGATGGCATTGCCGGCTTCGGAAGTGGAGATTCTGGTGGAGTGGGTCCGGCAAGGGGCTATCGACCCACGACGTGAGGCCGACTCTGCGGTGTCCGTGAGTACGGCGGAGTGGGATGCGACGTTCCAGAAGCGTCTCGAGTGGTGGAGCCTCAAGCCGCTTCGACCCGTTCCGGTTCCCAGTGCGTTCGCGGGGCCGTGGGGGCGGGACCCGGTCGATCGCTTCATCAAGGTGGGACTGGACGGCGCGAAGCTGAATCCGGCGGCACCTGCCGATCCAGAAGTGTTGTTGCGAAGGCTCTCGTTCGTGCTCACGGGGTTGCCCCCCACGGCGTCGCTGCGAGAACGGTTCTTGAAGCTCCTGCAAGAAGATGAGCCGAAGGCCTACGAGAAGCTGGTGGATGAACTGCTCGCCTCGCCGCACTTCGGGGAGCGATTCGCCCGCCACTGGATGGACGTGGTCCGCTACACCGACACTTACGGTTACGAGTGGGACAACCCGGCCAAGGGATCGCACGAGTACCGCGACTATCTCATCCGGGCCTTCAACGGCGACCTCCCGTACGACCATTTTCTCCGGGAACAACTCGCGGGCGATCTCCTCTCGACGCCGAGACTCGACAGTGCCCTCGGGATCAACGAGAGCCTCATCGGCCCGATGTTTTATCACCTTGGCGAACACCGCCACGGCTCCAGCCTCGCCTTCAACGGCGTGCATCAGGAGATGGTGAACAACAAGATTGACGCCTTCTCGAAGACGTTCCTGGCCACGACGGTCGCCTGCGCCCGCTGCCACGATCACAAACTGGAAGCGGTTTCCCAGCGAGATTATTACGCCCTGGCCGCGGTCTTCATGACGCCCCGCTGGACCTCGCGCGTGGTCGATGCGCCCGGCAAGAACGATGTCGCGATCAAGCAATTGCAAACGATTCGCGATGCGTTGCGCAAAGAGATGGCTGCAACCTGGCGGCAAGCGGTGGAGAAACCGGATGCCTGGGCCGCGGCGGGCTGGCTGAAACGAGTCCGGCCGAAGGATGCGAAGGCTCCCACGCCCGGAGAGATCGACTACCCACTGGTCCGGCTCATGCAGCCCACGGGCGACGTCGCCACGACCTGGGCGAGTTTGGCCACCGAGTGGCGAACCGCACGGGCCGATCGGGAAAAGCACAACAAGGCGTTCGCGAACCTCGGGGACTTCGCGAAACCGGCGATGCCAACCGGCTGGGTCACGGAGGGCGATGGGTTCCGCTTCGGTTGCGTGGACGACGGAACGCCCCTGGTCGCGCTGGAAGGGGACGGCGTCTTCGCCCGCCTGCTCCCGCTCGGCTACCACTCGCACGCCTTGTCGTCGAAGTTCCCGGGCGCGTTGCGGATGCCACCAGACACACAAGTGCCGGGGCGCTTCGTGAGCCTCAATCTCGCCGGCGGCCAATTCGGCGGGTTCCTCGAAACACACGAAAACGCCTTCCAGGGCGAGGAGGTGACGTTCCTCAACCAGACCCAGCCTGGCTGGCGGACCTTCGCCGATAAGGCTCTCACGAATGGCGTTTCGCGCGTGACCTACACGTTCGCAACGTCCTCGTTGAACCCGAACTTTCCGCCCCGAACCGGCATCGCACCCGGCTTGCCAAACAATGACTTCGGCTACGACAAGCGAAGCTGGATCAGCATGACCGGCATCGTCGCGAATGACGTTGGCGGCACCCCCCTCGACACGCTCGATGCTTTTCAGGGTCTCTACGATGGGACGGCACCGAAGACCCAACTCGAAGCGCAACAGCGCCTCTCGGGTTGGATGACTCAGGCGGCGACTCGCTGGTGCGACGGCAAGACCAAGCCCGGCGATCAGGCGATACTCGACTGGCTTCTCACGAACAAGCTACTCCCCAACACCGCTCCGCCGAAGAGCAAGCTGGACGAACTCGTTCGCGAATATCGCCGGGTCGAGCAGGAAATCAGCTTCCCACGAACCGTCAACAGCATGGACGAGCGAGAGACGACGAAATCGGGATACCCGCTGAACGTTCGCGGCAACGTGGACGTCCTCGGCGAGATGGTTCGTCCCGACTTCCTGCGAATGTTCGCCGGCCGGAACGACGTGGCGAAGAGTTCGGGGAGCGGCCGATTGGAACTCGCCAATTCTCTGCTGCAACCGGATCATCCCTTGACCGCTCGCGTCTACGTCAACCGCATCTGGCACTGGGTGATGGGCTCCGGTTTGGTCGCCACGCCCGACGATTTCGGGCGGCTCGGGGAAAAACCGACGCACCCCGAGTTACTCGACTACATGGCAACCGAGTTCATGCGAGAGGGTTGGTCGTCGAAGAAACTCATCCGCCGGCTCGTGCTGTCGCAAACGTTCCGGCAAGCGGGAGTCGTCAGCGAAGACGCGCGGATGCGTGACCCCGGCAACCGACTCCGGCACCACTACCCGACGCGACGGCTCGAAGCCGAGGCGATCCGTGACAGTGTGCTCGCGGTCTCAGGGCGGCTCGACGGCCAACTGCTTGGCCGACCGATCTTCCCGCCCCGCCTGGCCGAAGACGGTGCCAAACGGCTGTTCGCCGGGCCGCTCGACGGGAACGGACGGCGTTCGATCTACTTGCAAATGTCGATCATGGAGCCGCCCAAATTCCTGGTCGGCTTCAACCTGCCAGACCTGAGACTCTCGACGGGTCGCCGTGATGCGACCAACGTACCGGCTCAGTCCTTGATCCTGTTGAACGATCCGTTCGTTCATGCGATGGCCCGGCACTGGGGGCAGCAACTGGTGAAAGCTCCGCACGCTTCCCCTGAGGAGCGCGTGCGAGGCATGTTCGTGGCCGCGTTCGGACGTTCGCCGACGGAGGCGGAATTGAAACGGTGGACGGCGGCCGTGCGGGACTTCGGTTCACCCGGCCGGGCTGACTTGATGAAGGATGAAACCGCCTGGAGCCAACTGGGCCATGCCGTCTTCAATACGAAAGAGTTCATCAACTACCGCTAACCGGAATGCTCCATCATGACGAATACAGCGCCACTGCGAGCGTGCCCCGGACGTATCGCCCCCGCTTCGAGTCGCCGGAGCTTCCTCCAACAATCCTCGCTCGGCTTCGGCTGGCTGGCGTTCAACGGTCTGTTCGGCAACCCGGCGAACGCGGCCGGCCCTTCGACCGCCAAGGCGAAGAGCATCATCTTCTGTTTCATGGACGGTGGGCCGAGCCACGTCGATACGTTCGACTACAAGCCGATGCTCAAGAAGCACGAGGGGCAGCGTATCGGGAGTCAAGCGGTCTCGAAACGTTCGCAATCGTCGCCGGAGCGCGTCTGGTTGGGGAGTCCGTGGGAGTTCAAACAGCGCGGTAAGAGCGGCCTATGGGTCAGCGAATTGTTCCCGAATCTGGCCAAAGTGGCCGACGAGTTGTGCGTCGTCCGCTCGATGGTCGGCGAACTCCCGTTGCACGGGCAATCGAACTTGTTGCTGCACACGGGACGCAGCCTGGGTCAAGCGCCCAGCTTCGGATCGTGGGTCTCGTATGGCCTCGGCACCGAGAACCGCAACCTCCCCGCCTACGTTGTTCTGAACAACGACTGGGTTCCCAACGGCGGGCTGGAAAACTTCGGTAGTTCCTTCCTGCCGGCCAGTCACCAGGCGACGATGATGCGGGCCAAGGGCGTGCCGGTGGACAATATCACCGCGACGGATGCGACTGCGATTCAGCGGAGAAAGCTCGCCCTTCTCGCCGAGCAGGACGGGGCTTTCGCCAAGGTCGCCTCGGACGCCCAGGTGATCGAGGGGGCGATTGCGAATTACGAGACGGCCTTTCGGATGCAAACCGAAGTGCCGGAACTCGCTGACATCAGCCGCGAACCCCTGAGTATTCAAAAGCTCTACGGACTCGACTCCAAGGACGACCATCAGCGGTACTACGCAACCCAGGCGTTGCGGGCGAGGCGATTGGTCGAAGCCGGGGTTCGGTTCGTCGAGATCACGTGCCCGAGTTTCGACGGCAACAACTCCCCATGGGACCAGCACGGGTTGCTCAAGGTGAATCACGAGAAGAACGCCCGCGTCACCGAGCAATCCGTCGCGGCCTTGATTACCGACCTGAAGCAACGGGGGCTGCTCGATCAGACGATCGTATTATGGGCCGGCGAGATGGGCCGGACTCCCCACACGCCGGCGGTTAATGCGAACTGCGGACGCGACCATCACGTGAACGGCTTTACGGTCTGCATGGCCGGCGGCGGCTTCAAGGGCGGAACTTCCTACGGCGAAACCGACGAATTCGGCAACGCAGTGGTCCTCAATCCGCTCACGGTTCACGACCTGCACGCGACAATTTTACATCGGATGGGCCTCAACCACGAGAAACTCACCTATCGCTACGGAGGCCGCGATTACCGCCTGACCGATGTGCATGGCCGCGTTGTCAAAGAGATCCTGGCCTAAAGCGGCCTAATCGACCGTCAGCAACCCGCGCTGTAGTGTCGGGAATTACGTTCGTCTGGGGACGACGGCGAACCGAAACTGGCACCGATCTCCCCAGACGCAGTTATCTGGGAAAGATCGGTGCACACGATCGCGTATCGTGGTGTACTGTTGGCAGTTGTTCTGCGTCCGCGGGGATCGGCTGATGAAGTATTGTCTGGGGCTCATTGTCATCGCATTCAGTTCTTGTTCCGCGGTCGCGGAGGAAGACTTTGAAAAGCGAGTTCGGCCACTCCTCGCGGAACGCTGCTTCGAGTGCCACGGGGCGAAGAAACAATCGGGCGGGCTGCGCCTCGATTCCCGCATAGCGATGCTCCGAGGAGGCGACAGCGGCCCGGCACTCGTCCCCGGCAAGCCGGCCGAGAGCCTGTTGGTGAAGGCCATCGAATACGACGACAAGCTCCAGATGCCGCCGAAGGGGAAGTTCCCCGAAAAGGAGATCGCCACCCTGCGGGATTAGATTCGCCAAGGGGCCGAGTGGCCCGATTCCAAGCCGCTACCGGTCGATAGCCCGGCGAAGAGCGTCGTCACCGACGAACACCTCAAATGGTGGGCCTACCAGCCGCTGAAACCGGTTGTAGTATCGGCAGTGAAGGGCGATTGGGCGAAAACCGACCTCGATCGTTTCGTCCTTGCGAAACTAGAAGCGAACAAACTCGCTCCCTCGAAACCGGCGGATAAACGCACTCTCCTCCGCCGGGTTACCTATGACCTCACCGGATTGCCGCCGACGTTTGAAGAAGTCGAAGCCTTCCTGAAGGATGACCGCGCGGATGCCTTCGCCAAAGTCGTGGACAAACTGTTAGCTTCTCCCACCTACGGCGAGCGCTGGGGCCGGCACTGGCTCGACGTGGTGCGATATGCCGACACCGCCGGGGAAAATTCCGACCACCCGGCCCCGCACGCCTGGCGCTACCGCAATTGGGTGATCGATGCCTTCAATAAGGATCAGCCCTACGACGAGTTCGTCCGCGAACAGGTCGCCGGGGATTTGATCGCGGCGAAAGGCCCGGCGGATCGGCACTCGGCGCGCGTCACCGCGACCGGGTTCCTCGCCGTGGCCCGGCGCTTCGATCACGAGATCGAGAAGTCGATGCACCTCACCTACGAGGACATTATCGACACGATGGGCCGGGCCTTCCTCGGGCAGTCGATCGCCTGCGCCCGCTGCCACGATCACAAGTACGATCCGTTCAGCTCGAAGGACTACTACGCGCTCTACGGCATTCTCTCGAGCACGCGCTTCCCCTTTCCCGGCTGTGAGCCGAGCCAGCAACCGCGTGATCTCGTGCCCCTGCTTTCCCCCGACGAGTGGACGGCGAGCGTCGAACCCTACCTGAAGAAGCTCGCGGCGTTCGATGCCGAGATTGCGAAATCGACCGAGGCCGTGGCGACGCGCGGCCGGGTGTTAAAAGCGATCCAGGCCAAAGCGAGCCGAGTCATCGGCCAAGGGGAGATCGCCGACGGAAAGGAGCAGGCGTTCGAAACCGTGGAGAAGAAGCCAATCGGCGCGGTGGCAGTCAAGCCTGGAGAATCGCTTCTACTTTCGATCATGCCGTTGAAGAACCACGGGGCCGATACGACTCGCATCGAGTGGGAGATCGCCGAAGTTGGCGGCAACGGGCGAATCTGGAACTTGACCGAGGATACGACTAGCACGCTGCCCTTTGCCAACCCGCACCCGACGGCCAACAGCGACCCGAACCCGTGGTGGTTCCTCGACGCCCGCGATGGCCCGGTGCCACTTCCCGATGCCTTCCGCGATCTCCAAGGCAAAGCAGGCCTCAACGGTTGGAAGAACGGCGACACTCCCTCTGTCTTCAGCAACGCCACAGACAAGCCGATTGCCGTTTGGACGACGCTTGCGGCGAAGTCGTTCTTCGCCCACCCCGGCGAGCGCGGCCCCGTCAGCATCGCATGGGTCAGCCCCATCGAAGGCAAGGTGACGATCACCGGCCGCGCCGCGGATGCCCACCCCGGCGGCCCCGACGGCATCGGCTGGGTGATCGAACACGTTGCCCCAGCCCTCGGTGCCGACCTGAAAAACATGGCTGAACTCAGCACCAAACGCGGCCTGTTGATGAAGCAGCGCAACGAACTGGTCGCCACCGCACCCAAGCAGGATGTGGCTTATGCGGTGACCGAAGGCAAACCCGCGAACGTCCGGATTCACCTGCGCGGCGACCCCGAGAAGCCCGGTGCCGAAGCCCCGCGACGCTGGCTCGAGCTTTTCGGCGGCACACCGCTACCGACCGGCGCCGGAAGCGGTCGCTTGCAATTGGCCGAGTGGCTCACCGCCTCAGCGAATCCACTCCCGGCGCGGGTCATGACGAATCGCATCTGGCTCAATCACTTCGGCAAAGGACTCGTGACGACGCCCAACGACTTCGGTATGCGCGGGCAACCGCCGACGCATCCGGAACTGCTCGACTGGCTCGCCGGAGAATTCGTGAAGGGCGGATGGTCGGTAAAGAAACTCCACAGGCTGATGGTACTCTCGTCGACGTATCAGCAGTCTGCGGAGGAGCGCGCGGATGCTACCGAGCGAGATCCGAACAACACTCTCTACTGGCGCTTCGACCGGCGGCGGTTGAGCGCGGAAGAGATTCGCGACTCGCTGTTAGTAGCGGGAGGAAAGCTCGACCGCACCCCCGGCGGAGCGCATCCGTTCCCGCCCGAGAGCAGTTGGAACTTCACACAGCACGTCCCGTTCAGTGCCGTGTACGAGACCGACAAACGCAGCGTTTACCTGATTTCCCTCCGGCAGCGCAAACATCCGTTCCTTGCACTCTTCGATGGGGCCGACACCAACGCCAGCACTTCGGTGAGGCAAACGACGACCGTGCCGACGCAGGCCCTCTATTTCATGAACGACCCCTTCCTACACAAACAGGCCGAGTTGTTGGCGGGCCGTGTGCTTGCGATGAAAGACGACGACGCGCGGACGGATGACCTTTACCGACTCGTATTACAGCGATTGCCCACGACGCGCGACCGCGAGAAGGCGACTGCCTTCCGCACGCGCTACGCAACGGAATTGAGTGCCATATCCGAAGCCGAGCGGCCGAAGGCGACGTGGGCCGCGCTGGCTCGCGTGCTGCTGGCGAGCAACGAATTCCTTTACGCGGAGTGACCGATGGCGATTCCCGATTTCAACCGCCGGGGCTTCGTGCAATCGGCCGTGGCCGGGTCGATACTCATGCCCGCCATCCTCAGCGAACTCCTCGCCGCCGATGCGTCGCCCGATCCGCTTGCGCCGAAGAAGCCGCACTTCCCGGCCAAAGCGAAGTCGGTAATCTTCCTCTTCATGAGCGGCGGCGTGTCGCACGTCGATTCCTTCGACCCGAAGCCCAAGCTCATCGCCGATCACGGTAAATCGGTGGTCCTCGATCACCCGGAAACGAGGGGCCGGGCCGGGTTCGAAAAGCTCTACCTGAAGAAGCCCGATTGGAAGTTCCGGGCGCGCGGCAAGAGCGGCATCGAAGTCAGCGAGATGTTCCCGCACCTCGGCGACCGGGCCGACGACCTCGCGATCATCCGTTCGATGCACACCGACCACTCGAACCACTTCAACGCCACCCTCGGCATGCACACCGGCTCGTTCACCTTCGCACGCCCCAGCCTCGGGGCCTGGACGAGCTACGGCCTGGGTACGGTGAACCGCAACCTCCCCTCGTTCGTGGTGCTCGCGCCGCAGATGCCCTACGCCGGCACGCAGGTTTGGGCCTCCGACTTTTTGCCCGGCGCCCACCAGGGAACCCGCGTCGTCCCCGGTGCGGAGCCGGTCGCCAATCTCGTCCGCCGGGTGCCGACGCAATCTCGCCAGCAGTTGGAACTCGATGCCCTGCGCGACTTCAATGAAGGCCACCTCGCCGAGCGTAAGGACGATCCGCAACTCGCCGCGCGGATCAAATCCTTCGAGACCGCCTTCGGCATGCAGTCCGAACTCCCCGCGACCTTCGACCTCTCGAAGGAGACCAACGAAACCCTCGGCCTTTACGGCCTGAAGCGCGGCCAGACCGATGGCTTCGGCTGGCAATGCCTCGCCGCACGGCGGCTCGTCGAGCGCGGCGTGCGGTTTGTCGAACTGATCCATACTGGTTCATCGGGCAACTGGGATTCCCACGGCGACATGGCCGACCACGGGCGACT
>JBBRUN010000162.1:0-10144 GCA_038247765.1 Gemmatales bacterium
CAGATCGAGCACAGACTCGCGGCCGAGTGGCCGCCGTTCCTAGATCACCTGCGGTTCCGGACCGGGTTAGACAACACGGACGACCCGGCCCTTTGGGTATGGGCGTTCGTCACTGAGGAAACCGAGGAGTACGAAGTGACGAGGTTCCTCGAGCGTACAGATGTGATCGAGGACGTTCTAGATCCGATCGCCCGGGAAATTGCTCCGGAAGGGCGTCTGTATCTGCGGTTCCGTTCCACCCTCGATCAGCCAGAAGCGGAGGGCGTACCGGCGTGAGTCTCGCTTCCGACCTCCTCGATCAAGCCGAGATGCTGGTGACACGAGAACCGGAGAATCCGAAGCAGGCGAGCTTGCGACGGGCAGTTTCCGCAGCCTACTATGCCCTCTTCCACCTGCTCGCCGAGGATGCGGCCACGTTGTTCGCCGAACTGTGCGGGCGGAGTGACATAGGAGTGGTGTCGCGGATCACTCGCACATTCGCTCACCTCGACATGAAGAAAGCAGCTGAAAAGTTTGCCAACTCCGAGCTACCAACTGCTTTCCAGTCTCCGGGCCGGAGGTACGCGACACCCGTTGATTTGAAATTGGTCGCCGTCGTGTTTGGGTTGCTCTACCAAGCCCGACAGGAGGCGGATTACAACACCGGTGAGTCGGTAATTCAATCGGAAGCCCAGAAGGTGATTCGGAAAGCAAAGGAGGCGTTCGACGCTTGGGGGCGGGTGAAAGCATCCGATGATGCCAGAATGTATTTGGTATGCTTCTCCCTCTGGGACACTTGGAACAAAAAGCGATAGCTGACACAAAGGAACGCTCCATGATCGAACTGCTCAACGTCACCAAATCGTACGAACAGGGCCGGAGGAACGTCACGGCCGTGGCGGGTGTGTCGCTCACGGTCGAAGGGGGCGAGTACGTCACCATCATGGGGCCGTCCGGCTCGGGCAAATCGACCCTCATGCACCTCATGGGTGCGCTCGACACGCCGACCACCGGCCGGGCCGTGTTCCAAGGGCGGGACATGCAAACCATGTCCGACCGCGAACGCTCGCTCCTCCGGCGGACCAAAATCGGCTTCGTGTTTCAGTCGTTCAATCTGCTGCCGACGCTCACGGCCGCGGAGAACGTCGCGCTGCCGTTGCTACTCGACCGCGTCAGTCGGCGGATCGCCGTAGCCAAGGCCTTGGCGAGTTTGGAACGCGTCGGCTTGGCCCACCGCGGCGAGCACTATCCGGAGGAAATGTCCGGCGGCGAGATGCAGCGCGTCGCGGTGGCGCGGGCGTTGGTTGCCGACCCGGAGGCGGTGCTCTGCGACGAGCCGACGGGCAACCTCGACACCAAGACGAGCCGGGAAATTTTGACGCTGTTGGCGAGTTTGCCGGAACCGGGTCGGCGGGTGGTCGTCATGGTCACGCACGATCCGCACGGGGCCCAATTCGGTACGAGGCTGGTGCAGATCCGCGACGGGTTGATCGAATCGGATGAAGCCGTGGTTCAACATTTACTCGTCAGCCGGTGACCCATGGCGCAACTATTTCGTTGGCAATGGATGTGGAAGTCGCGATCCCGTTTACTGGGTCTCGCCGCGGTGGCAATCGCATTCGGGTCATTGATGATCCTCTATGCCCTGACGCGGCCGGGCCAGCTCGGCAAGCCGCACTTTATGATCATCATCGCCGGCATCTGGCTGATCGCGTTGGGCGGATATCAAATACTCCAAGGATTGTTTTCCTCAAGCGGGGCGTTCGGCGACCACGACGCGAAAGTGAAACCGCGTCGGCTGCGCCGGAAGAAAGTGCCGGAACAAGATCCGCTCCCGATGAGCCAAGATTCCTCGGATTCGCACGAATCCCTATGACACAGTCCCGAGATCGTAGCCCCGCTCGCGGAGCGAGCGAACCCCGAAAGGCCGCACGATGCGATCCGTTTTTAGCCTGCTCAGTCTGCGGTATTTGCTCCAACGTTGGGATCGTTCCGCGCTCATCGTCGCCAGCATCGCCCTCGGCGTGGCCACGCTCGTATCGACGCGCATCTTGAACGAGTGCATCGAAACCGCCGCAACCCAATCGACCACGCCATTGGGCCTCGGCGATCTTTTCATCACCAACGGCGAACTCGGGGTGAACCGCCCCATCGCCGACGAAGTGCGGGCCGCGAACATCGACGGCATCGACAGCGTCCAACCGATCGTCGTGGATCGGGTTTTAATGCAGGGCCAAGAGAATAAAGCCGCGGTGCTGATCGGGGCCGAGCTCGCCAAGCACCAACTCGCCGGCGGCAACGCGTTCGACGCAATCTCCGGGCACAACCCGTTGAAAGTGACCATCGAACCGATCAAATTCAACCCGTTCACCATCGACCGCCGCCGCGTCGTCGTCATCAGCCGGGCGCTCTACGACAAGTGGAACGAAAATCGAAACGAACCGTTCCTGCTCCGCTACGGCAGCCGGGTTGTGGAGTTCTTTCCAGTCGGCGTACTCGACTACGGCGAGGATTCCCCGCTCAAGGCACTCGGTTCCAATATCGTCGGCATGGAGATCGTCCAAGCGGCCAAATTCCTGCGACCGCCCCCGGTGCCGGCCGTGGCCGCGCTCGTCGGCGGTAGCGCCAGCCCCGATGCCTGGGACGAACTCCAACCGCCGCGGGTCAACCGCATCGACATTTTGCTGACTCCGGGGGCCGACCGAAACGCGGTGCATGCGAACCTCGAACGGATCGTCGGCGACCGCGCCAGTGTCCGCACGCCCAAGGATCAAGATCAAAACACCCAAGAAATCATCGGCGGGATCCAACTCGGCTTCACCCTGTGCTCGCTCGGGGCGATGGTGGTGGGGCTGTTCCTCGTCTACAACTCGCTCGCCGTGACCGTCGCCGAACGCCGGCATGACATCGGCATCCTGCGCTCCATCGGCGCGACGCGGGGGCAAATCGTGGCGATGTTTGCCATCGCCGCGTTCCTCCTCGGCGTCGTCGGCTCGCTGTTGGGCATCCCGCTCGGCTATTTGCTCTCGCAGATCGCGATGCGCATCATCCAAAACGACTTGGCCCGCATGACCGTCGGCGGGGAAATCCCGCTCTCGATGCCGAACCCGCTGACGCTGGTGCTCGCATTCGGCGCCGGGGTCGGTACGGCCGTCTTCGCCGCGCTCGTACCATCGTTGCAGGCCGCGTACCAAGATCCCGCCGATGCAGTGCGGCGCGTCCCCGGCGGCGTCGGCGGCGCGTGGAGGGCCGCCCACCGGATTCTCTGCATCACGTTCGTCGCCGCGGGCGTCGCCATGGTGCTCAGCCGGCACGAACTCCCGCCGCGCATCGGGGCCTTCGGCGGCATGATCTGCGCCCTCGTCGGTATGTTGCTCTCCGCGCCGATCCTAGTCGGCATCTTGGTGAAGTTTGTCCAACCCGTCCTGCGGCAGATTCTGCCGGTCGAAGCGCGGCTCGCAGCCGACAACCTCATTCGGTCGCCGGGCCGCACCGGATTGGTGATCGGCGCCCTCGCCGCCGGCGTCGCCGTGATGATCCAAACCGCCGGGGTCGGCCGCAGCAACGAAGAGCCCGTCAAGAAATGGCTCGACGAAATCATCCAAGCCGATCAATTGCTCGCGGCCGGGGACATCACCGAAGCCATCGGTTCGCAGTGCCCCTGCGACCCCGAGGTCCTCCGCGAATTGAAGACCGTGCCGGGGGTCGAAGCGGTCGCCGGCATCCGGTACGTGCGCCCCGAGTACAACGGTACGACCATCTTCATGACTGCGATCGACATGGATCAATTCATCGGCCCGAGCCAAGCGCGCGGGCCGAACGGATTGCCGCAGCTCGACAAACTCCGGAAGTTGCCGGGCCGCGACGGCGTCGTCATTTCGAATAACTTCGCCGCGTGGCACAAGGTGAAGGTCGGCGACACCATCACGCTGAATTCGCCGAACGGGCCGGTGAAACTCGTCGTGCTCGATCAGGAACAAGATTACTCGTGGAGCCGGGGGACGATGTTCATCGATCGGGCGGTTTACTCGCGGCTGTTCCGCGACACCCAGATCGACATCGCCCACGTCTTCGTCACGCGGGAAAGCCCGGAAGACACCTTCGCGGCCAAGGCCCGCGTGAACGCATTCGCCGCCGACAAAGGTTACATCACGGCGGACCGCGGCGTCCTCCGCAAAATCTTGGGCGACATCATCGAGCGCGTCTACAAACTCGTCCATTTGCAGCAAATCGTCGTCGGCTTGGTCGCCGCCCTCGGCGTCGTGACGTCGCTACTGATCTCCGTCCTTCAACGCAAACGCGAACTCGGGTTGTTGCTCGCGGTCGGTGCGACGCCATCGCAGGTGATCCGCACCGTGCTGTACGAAGCGGTGCTGATGGGGTTCTTCGGCACGGTGCTCGGCTTCTTCATCGGCGTGCCTTTGGAGTGGTACGTCGTCCGCGTCGTGCTCTTCGAGGAGTCGGGCTTCGTGTTCGACGTGATCCTGCCGTGGAAGCAAGCTTTCACCATCGGCGGCGGCGCGATGGTCGTGGCCACGCTAGCCGGTTTGCTCCCGGCGCTGCGGGCGGTGAAAACGCGGATCCCCGATGCGATCGCCTATGAGTGACCATCCGGCCGAGTGCGAGCCGGTGCGAATATTCCGCCTCCGGTACGAAATGCGGTATCGATTTCAGATTCCGCCGGAGCGACGATTTCGAATCGTGCTCTAAAGTAGTGCTATTCGGACAGTTTCAACCCTTAAAATGCGATATGTCCCAGCGCAGCGGCGATACTTGGATTGGCACACCGGCCGCTGTCTTGAACAGTGGCCATCTGGAGGCGTGCCTCGTTCACATTTATCCGAGCGGGCCGAACATGGGCAAACGGCACCCGCTGCAAGACGGCACCATGGTGATCGGTCGAGGGGAAAGTTCCGAAATTCGCCTCCAAGACAATTCGGTCTCGCGCACCCACTGCAAAATCGAGCCGACGAAAGACGGCGTCTACATCGTCGACACGAAAAGCCTCAACGGTACGTTCGTGAACGACAAACCGACGCGCGGCGCCCACCTCCTGCACGACGGCGACTACATCCGCGTCGGCAATGCGATCTTCCGATTCCTCACGGGGGGCAATATCGAGTCGGAATACCACGAAGAAATCTACCGGCTCACGATCTTCGACGGCCTCACGCAGATTCACAATAACCGCTACCTCACCGATTTTCTGGATCGGGAAGTGGCCCGTTCGCAGCGGCACCAGCGACCGCTGGCCGTGTTGATGCTCGATCTCGACCGCTTCAAAGTCGTCAACGACGAGCACGGCCACCTCTGCGGGGATCACGTCCTGCGGGAGCTCAGCAACCGCATCCGGCACACCGTCCGCCGAGAGGATTTGTTCGCGCGCTACGGCGGAGAAGAATTCGCGCTGGTCTTGGTGGAATCGACCCACGAACAAGCCGTGGAAGTGGCCGAGCGGATCCGGACGATCGTGGAGCAAATGCCGTTCTGGTTCGAGAGCCTGTCGATTCCCGTGACGCTGAGCGCCGGGGTCGCCACGACCAATGGCGAAGCGCCGATCACCGCGACCGATCTGCTCAAGCAAGCCGATGCGAATCTGTATCGGGCCAAGCACACCGGCCGCAACCGAGTCGTGGCGTGAGCTTACACGATACCACTCACCGCAATACGATTCGCGCTATGAAGCCGAGAATGCCAATCGAGACGACAATCCCGAGGTGCTTTGGCTGGCTCTCGCCGGCGCAGTCGAGTCGATTCCATACTTTGTCTCAAGACTCCCACCCCAGAACAGGATCGACCCCATGGCGAAGGCACACTCCCCCGGGTTCTTGAAGATTGCTGCCGACGCTAAGTCGCGCATCCGCGAATGCACGGTCGCCGATGTCGCGGCCAAGACGGCGGGCGGCGACGCGTTCGCCTTCGTCGATGTCCGCGAAGAGAGCGAGTACGCCGCCGGGCACGCCGCCGGGGCGGTGCACATCGGCAAGGGCGTGATGGAACGCGACATCGAAACGAAAATCCCCGACCCGGCGACGCCGATCGTGCTCATGTGCGGCGGTGGGTTCCGGAGCGCTCTCGCGGCCGACACCCTGCAAAAAATGGGCTATACGAATGTGCTGAGTATGGACGGCGGTTATGCCGCGTGGAATGCCGCCGGCCTGCCGACCGAGAAGTCGTGATACGATAACCCCATGACCCCCGGCATCCAGCCCGACCACGACGAATGCATCGAGCAGGCCTATTTCTTTCGCACTTTCCGCGAACGGATCGGGGCCAATATCCCCGCGCAGGAAACGCTGGCCCGGCTGCACGAGGAACTCCTAAGCTCCACGAAGATGCCGTTCGCCGTGCAGTTCTTGTCGCTGGAGCTCAAGCACTCGGGCCGGCTGTCGGACGGTTTCGCCAAGCTGCCGCACTACTTCACGCCGTTCCAAACGTTCGTGATGCGGCAGGCCGATAGCGAGACATCGAAGTTTACCACGCTCGTCGGCCTGCAAATCTTGGAGCGCGAAGCCGAGTACAAGGCCGACCAGCCGACGCCATCGGGTCTGTTCGTGTACCAATTCGAGGCGATCTGCCGGAACCGGCTCGGCTACGACTACGGCCTCGACGCCATCGGCGGGGATCCGTTTTACGACGGCGAATGGAAGAAGTACGCCGAGCTCGTCCGCCGGCAGGTCGGCATCATCGACTTCGCCGACTTGGTTTACCTGCGCTCGCAGTTGTACTTCCACGAACAGCGGCGGCGGAACCCGGACTATGTCCCGCCCTTGCCGCCGCTATTCGAAGAGCGCGAAGGGAAGATCGCCAAAGCGAGCCTGGGCCGCGATCCGCTGTTCTTGTTCGCGGCGTTGCAGCGGCAGTTGAACTATCCCGAGGTGCCGCGAGCGCGACCGCGGGAAGACATCGCCTCGAAGTTCGACCAGTACGAAATCAAATTCCGCGAGATGGAATCGCGGATCAAGATGCTCGAATCCGAAGTCCGCGGCACCTTCGACCCGACGCAATTCGGCAAACCGGAGATCCTGATGGATCGGCCCGACACGGATTGAACCGGCCACCGCGCCTCGCGATCAGTCCCCTTCCGACTCTTTCTTCCATTCCTGCAACTTCCGGTAGAGCGTCCGCTCGCCGATGCCCAACATCCGGGCCGCTTCTTCGCGATTCCCCTCGGCCAATTCCAGCGCTCGCTCCATGTAGAAGCGCTCGACTTCGGCCAGCGGCCGGCCGATGAGCGGATCGGGCATCGCGCCTACCGGCAGTGCCAGTCGCGGCCCCAGCGCGGCCGGAAGTGCCAGTTGCGCCGGCACGCCGAAGATCGCCAACAAGCTACCATCTTCGGGGAGGTCATCGAGATTCAGCACGGTGTCGCTGTCGAGCAGGATCATGCTTTCGAGGAGGTTCCGCAGTTCGCGGACGTTGCCGGGCCACGTGTAGGTGGCGAAGGCCCGCCAGATGCTATCGGCGAGCAGCGTGATCTTCTTCCCGTACTTCGCAGCGAGGTCTTTGACGAAGGTCGACACCAACAGCGGAATATCTTCCCGGCGCTCCCGCAGCGCCGGCAAGCGGACAACGCCGACCTTCAACCGCTGGTAGAGATCGCGGCGGAATTCGCCCTTCTCGACCATGGCATCGAGGTCGCGGTTCGTCGCAGCGATCACGCGGACGTCGACCTTCATCGGCTCGTTGGAACCGATCCGCACGACTTCGCCGTTCTCGAGTACCCGCAGCAACTTCGCTTGCAGCGATGTCGGCATGTCGCCGATTTCGTCCAAGAAGAGCGTGCCACCGTTGGCGTATTCGAAGCGGCCCTTGCGGAGTTTGTCGCCACCGGTGTACGAACCCGGTTCGTGGCCGAACATCTCGTCGTCGAGCAGATTCTCGTTCAGCGCGGCGCAGTTCATCGCCACGTAGGGCTTGTTCTTGCGGGGGCTGTTCGTGTGGAGCGCCTTGGCAGCGAGTTCCTTACCGGTACCATTTTCACCGAGGATCAACACCGGGGCCGGGGCCGGGGCGTAGGCCTTGAGCAGTTGAATCACCCGCTGCATCCGAGGGCCGCTGCCAATGACGCCTTCGTAGCCGAACTTCTCGTCGAGCTGCCGGCGGAGTTCCTTGTGCGCCTTGGCGAGCCGGGTGTTGTCGGCGGCCTTGTCCACGATGGCCCGGAGTTCGCTGAGGTCGATCGGCTTCATCAGGTAGTGCGTGGCCCCGAGCTTCATCGCCTCTTGGGCCGTGCGGACGTCGTTGAAGCCGCTGATGACGATGACTTCCGCCTCGGGCAGGGCGACCTGGACCTGGCGGACGATGGTGAGGCCATCGAGATCGGCCATGCGCAAATCGGTGAGGACGATGTCGAACTCGTCGGCGTCGATACGGGCGGCGCCGGCCTTCCCGGACGTGGCGACGCTGACGCGGTGCCCCTTGCGTTCGAGGCTCTCCGCGATGGTCGCGGCGAGCTTCTGGTCGTCGTCGATCACCAAGATCCGTGCGGGGTCGTCATTCATGGGGCGTTATTGGTCGGTATCAATGTGGTTGTGGGAAGTAGTTTGTAAAGAGAGCATCGTCTCCAAAATTCCCATTGAGCCTTTTCGGTGGGTCGTAGGAAAATGAGAAGCGATACCGCCCGTCGCTATCAACTTTTAATGCGCAACTGCCCTAAGAGGGTTTGCTACCGCTAGACATCGCCTCAGTCGGAGATGCGATTCGTCATGCTGTCGGCGCGTAAGTCAACGCCGCGAGCAAGTGGTCCCGTTCCAGAGCGGGGTAATCGGTAAGGATTTCATCGAAGCCAGCGCCCGCGCCGAGGAGTTCAAGAACGTCGAGCACGCGCATGCTCGTTCCGCGGATGCAGGGGCGCCCGCCGCATTTGCCAGGTTCAATTGTGACTCGCTTGAGCAGTTCGGTCGGAGTCGCCATGGCATTCTCCCAAAGTCAGCTCGAATCACGAAGGACTCACTTGCGTCCATAGTGTAATATATCGACACTCCCGCCCACTTTCCCCGGTGCCGCCATGCGTTCGCTGCTCTCCCGCACTACCTTGCTCGCCGTCGTCCTCGCTGCGCTCGGCGGGGCCTTGCTCGTCGCCCAAACGAACAAAACCGGCGGCCAGAAGATGGCCGAGGCCGCGACCAAACTCGCAGGCACCTTCACGCCCGAGCAGAAGAAAGCGGCCCACTTCGCTTACGACGACGAACACCGCACCACGTGGTACTTCACCCCGGTGCAGGGCAAGAACAAAGAATCGCTGCGGAAGGGCCTGCGGATGGACGGCCTCTCGGCTGCGCAGAAGACCGCGATGCTCGACCTTCTGAAGCTCGGCCTCTCGGCAAAAGGCTTCGAGCAAGCCTCCGGCATCATGGATTTGGAAACTTACCTCTTGGAGTTGGAAGGGCCCAACGGTGCGATGACCCGCAATCCGCAATGGTACTTCATCAGCATCTTCGGCGAGCCGTCCAACACCGGCGCGTGGGGCTGGCGAATCGAAGGGCACCACCTCTCGGTGAACTTCACGCTCGATAAAGGCGAGGTCGTGTCGGCTACGCCGATGGTGTTCGGCATCAACCCGGCCGAGATCAAAGCCGGGCCGAAGAAGGGAACGCGCGTCGTCCCGGAGGTCGAAGACTTGGCCAAGGAACTGATCGCGTCGCTGACGGACGACCAGAAGAAGATCGCGGCACAAGCCAAGCAGTTCGGCGAAATCCAAGAGAAGCAAGCGAACGCCACCCTCGGCGACCCCGTCGGCATTCCCGCCAAGGATTTGACCGCCGAGCAGAAGAAGACGCTGCGGAAACTGGTCGAAGCCTACGCCAACCGCCTGCCCACCGAGTTGGCGGCCAGCGAATTGAAGAAAGTCGATGCGGCCGACTTCGGCAAGGTCCACTTCGGATACTGCATCGAAGAGAAGAAGGAAGGCAAGCCCTACACCTACCGCGTTCACGGACCGAGCTTCGCGATCGAGTTTTTGAATGTCCAAGCGGACGCAGCGAAGAATCCGGCCAACCACATCCACAGCGGCTGGCGCTCGTTACCGAAGGATTTCGCCTTGGCGAAATGATCGGCGTGAGCAATTGGATTTTCGGCTCGTCCGAGCCGGAAGCGTCATCGACGTCTTACTTGGGTGCCCGGCGGTAAATGCCGGCTCGATTTTAATCAATACGTCGCTGAC